>JBPCSY010000028.1:0-3348 GCA_051006695.1 Candidatus Nanopelagicales bacterium | reverse complement strand
GCCTTGGCATGGGTGGCACCGTGATCTGGGAGACCGTCAACTACGCAGGAGCCAAGTGATGAACAAGTCCGCAACCCCCTCCCAGGACATGCCCGCTGAGGTTGTCACCCATGCGCGTGTGCGCGTCTTCGACCTGCCCCTCCAGGCCGGTCGCATGGCATTGATCACGCTCGACAACGACCTCGATCACACCCGCCCGACCACCTTCGGCATGCAGGGCCTGATTGAGCTCAACGTGGCGATCGATCAGGTTCAGGCCATGGACGACATCGTTGCCGTGGGCGTGACCGGCAAGCCCTTCATCTTCGCCGTGGGTGCCGACCTCTCGGCCATGGCCATGATCACCACTCGCGAGGAGGCCCTCGCTGTCGGTCGTGCCGGTCACGATGCCTTCCGCCGACTCGGTGAACTCTCCGTACCGAGCTTCGCCTTCGTCAACGGCGCAGCCATGGGCGGCGGCCTGGAAATTGCCCTGCACTGTACCTATCGCACGGTGTCGACAGGTGCCGCTGCGTTGTCCCTGCCCGAAGTCTTCCTCGGCATCATTCCAGGTTGGGGTGGTGCCTACCTGCTGCCGAATCTGGTCGGTCCCATCGACGCGCTCGAGGTAATCCTTACCAACGCCTTGACCATGAACAAGCAGATGAAGCCTGCTGATGCCAAGCGTCAGGGCATTGCCTATGCGCTCTTCGAACCCGCCGACTTCCTCGAGCAGTCCATGCTGTGGGCGGCCAAGGTGATCACCGGCGACATCACCGTCAAGCGCCAGGAGCCGAATCACGGCATGTGGGACATGATCATCGGAGGTGCCAAGGCTCAGCTCGATTCACGTTTCCACGGCGCACTCGCCTCCCCTTACCGCGCTCTCGATCTTGTCGCCGGCGCGAAGACGCGCACACGTGATGAGGGTTTCGCCGCCGAGGACGAAGCACTGGCCGATCTCATCATGAGTGATGCTGTTCGCGCATCTCTCTACTCATTCAATCTGGTGCAGAAGCGCGCGAAGCGTCCCGCTGGCGCGCCCGACAAGGCACTCGCTCGCCCGGTCACCAAGGTGGGCATCGTCGGCGCAGGCTTGATGGCAAGTCAGCTGGCCTTGCTGTTCGCGCGCCGACTCGAAGTTCCGGTCGTGATGACCGATCTTGATCAGGCTCGAGTCGACAAGGGAGTCGGCTACGTGCACAAGGAGATATCGACCCTGGTTGAGAAAGGTCGGTTGAGTTCCGACAAGGCCAACCGACTCACCGCTCTCGTCAGCGGTGTTACTGACAAGAGCGCTTTTGCCGATGCCGACTTCGTGATCGAGGCCGTCTTCGAGGATCTCAGCGTGAAGAAGGCAGTCTTTGCCGAACTCGAAGCCGTGGTCTCCGATACCTGCATTCTCGCCACGAATACCTCGTCGCTCTCGGTCACCGCAATGGCTGAAGGACTCCGACATCCGGAGCGAGTGGTGGGCTTCCATTTCTTTAATCCCGTGGCGGTCATGCCGCTCCTCGAGATCGCCCGAGCACGGCAGAGTGACGACGCCACGGTGGCCACGGCATTCGCCGTCGGCAAGGCCCTGAAGAAGTCATGCGTGCTCGTGCAGGATGCTCCGGCTTTCGTCGTCAATCGCCTGCTCACTCGATTCCTGGGCGAGATCACCAAGGCCGTCGACGAAGGCACCGACTTCACGGTTGCCGATGAGGCGATGCAGCCGCTCGCCTTTCCCATGTCACCGTTCAACCTTCTGGCCCTGGTGGGCCCGGCCGTGGCCTTCCATGTGTCCGAGACAATGCACGCTGCATTCCCCGATCGCTTCTACGTGTCAGAGAACATGCGCAAGCTCGTCGAGGCAGGCAAGCCCGGGATCTGGAAGAAAACCGGAACCGGCGGCCAGGTCATTGATCCCGAGGTCGAAGCACTGTTCGTGCGCGGAGACAACCCGTTGACGGCCGAGCAGGTGCGCGAGCGCGCCCTTGATGCACTCGCTGACGAGGCACGCCGCATGCTCGATGAAGGCGTCGTCATCGCTCCCGAGGACATCGATCTGTGCATGATCCTGGGCGCAGGCTGGCCTTTCGCCAATGGTGGCATCACGCCGTACCTTGATCGCGCCGGGACATCAGAGCGGGTGAACGGGAAGAGGTTCCTGGCCCCGGGCATCGCATCACTGCCCGCCTAGGCAGCGCGAGGATTCAGTCAGCCAGCGGCTGCTGGCTGGCCTCGGGCACCTCGGATTCAGCTCGACCAGCGAGGGTCTCAATGGTGCTGCGAGTGATGTCCTGAGCTGTCAGGCCGGCCTCAATGAGCAACCGCGCTCGCTTGGCCTGCGGTAGGAAGCCCTGGTCCACGCCAAAGGTGCGGACCGGGGTGTCGATGCCGGCGTCGCCCATCGCCTGTGACATGGCGGAACCGATGCCACCTTGTCGAATGCCGTCCTCGATCACGATGACCAACGAGGCCGATCGTGCGAGCTCGATGACGGACGAGTGCAGCGGCTTGACCCAGCGCGGGTCGACAATCTGCGCGCCATAGCCCTGCGCCGACAGTCGCTCCCCCACCTCGACCGCCACGGCCGCCATGGCACCGATTCCGATGATAAGTACTTCACGGTCGCCGTGTCGGGCAAGGAGGTCGAAGCCCTCGTGCCGTTCAATGGCTGTGATGTCAGCGCCCACGGCCCCCTTGGGGTAACGCACGACCGTCGGCGCATCGCTGACAGCGACGGCCTCGCGGAGGAGTGAACGAAGGCTCGACGCGTCCCGCGGAGCCGCCACGCGCACGCCCGGAATGACGCCGAGCATTGAGAGATCCCAGATGCCATTGTGGCTTGCACCGTCATCGCCGGTGATACCCGCGCGATCGAGGGCGAAGGTCACGCCGAGACGATGCAATGCGCAATCGAAGAGCACCTGGTCGAAGGCCCGATTGAGGAACGTGGCGTACAGGGCCACGACGGGGTGAGCACCACCCATGGCAAGGCCTGCAGCGCTCGTGGCCGCGTGCTGCTCGGCGATCCCGACGTCATAGGTACGTCGAGGGAATTGCCGCGCGAACGAATTGAGCCCTGTGGGGCCGAGCATCGCTGCCGTGATAGCTACAACGTCAGAGCGCTCGGCGCCGATGAGCAGCATTTCGTCGCCGAAGGTGCTGGTCCAGGTAGGGCCGCTACTGGTTACGGGCTTACCGGTATCGGGATCAATGATGCCGACTCCATGGAACTTCTCGGCTTCGTCTTCCTCCGCCGGTGCGTACCCACGACCCTTCTGGGTGATCGCATGCACGATCACGGGGCCGGGGAAATCCTTCGCACGTCGAAGGGCGTGCTCAAGTTCAAGTTCATCGTGACCATCGACCGGGCCGACG
>JBPCSY010000027.1:0-2838 GCA_051006695.1 Candidatus Nanopelagicales bacterium | reverse complement strand
CCGATGACGTAGGTGAGCGGGAACAGGAATGCGCCGCCGTCAGTAATGATCGGGCCGAAGGCGATGAGCTTGGTGGCCCCGATATTCGAGATGAGCAGAACAGCCACGAAGGTCGCCAGCACGTACGGATACAGGCTCTTGTTGGTGGAGGCGAAATGCACCTGCTCCGGGGTCTCGGTAGCCATGGCGCGCACTCTATTGACCTTCGTCACACTCCAGGAAATCGTGTCCCGGACTCGGCTAGCGTGCTGCCATGAGTAATGCATCCGAATTCGACTCTCGTTCCCCTGTCATCATCGTCGGCGGCGGTCTCTCCGGGATCGCCACGGCGCTTGGACTGGCATTGAAGGGACGCGAGGCAATCGTCCTCGAGTCCAGTGATCTTCTCGGGGGCGCTGCTGCGTACTCCGGTGGAATGATCTGGGCTGCGGCGAATCACGTCATGCGCGATCAAGGTATTCACGACACCCTCGAGCTCGGTGAAGCCTACGTGCGCGGAATTGCCTATGCGCATCCGGAGTTGCTCGACGAGGAAGCCATGTATCGCTGGCTCCAGGTCTCTCCCGAGGCCATGGAGTACTGGGAGCAGGTCGGCGCGATCACGTGGGAGATCATTCCTGAGCTCGCGGATTATCACTCGGATGCGCCGGGTGCGTTACCGCTCGGTCGTTACCTGACGAATGCCGTGATCGACGGAAGTGAACTCGGAGAGTGGCGCGAGCGCATTCGCGTGAGCCCGAACTTCCCGGTGGGCATGACTTATGCCGAGATGAACGTCAAGGGGCGTCGCTCGTCGAGCGTGGCCGCCGACGAGGATCTCGAGATCGCGAATCACTCAGGCGTGCCGGCATTCGGTAGGGCAGGCAGCAACACAGGTGAGGTCGTCGAAGGCGCGGATCCGCTGACCTTCGGCACAGGCGTGTTCGCCGCCTTCCTCGCGCGAGCCCTGCGCGAGCCGCTCGTGTCGATTCGACTTTCGACGCCGGTCACTGACCTGATCGTCGATGAGAATGGCGCTGTTGTTGGCGTACGGGTCCAGTCCACCGACGGCGAACAGGAGCTTCGCGGCCCGGTAGTGCTCGCGACGAGCACCTACGACTGGAATCCCGAACTGGTGCGCGAGTTCCTCGGTCTCGAGCCGGAGGACTTCAGCAGCCTTGCTCCGACGAGTATCCAAGGTGATGGCATCTCTATGGCCCGTCGTGCCGGGGCAGCGGTCGCGGTCATTCCCGCGACCAGCGTGCCGATGGTGCCGGGCTGGAACTCGCATGCGCCGACTGGCGTGAGCAACGGCCCCGAGTATGCATTGCCGCACTGCATGATGGTCGACTCGTCGGGGAAGCGCTTTTGCGATGACTCCTACTGGGTGCAGATCGTCAAGCATGCGATCGGTGATGTTCCGCGGCATCTCCCCTTCTACTTGATCTGGGACGAGCAGCATCATCAGAAGTACGGCCTGGGTCTCACTCCGCCCGGTGGGCAGTACCCCGAGGAGTTCGTATTCTCCGCGAGCACCCTTGCCGAACTCGGCGACAGGCTCGGCATTGACGGAGACGAGCTCGAGAAGACCGCCTACCGCTTCAGCGAGGGTGCGCGAGTTGGCCAGGATCCCGAATTCGGTCGCGGAACCGTGGAATTCGTCCAGCGTTTTTGCGGCGATCCCAAGCACGAGCCGAATCCGGTGCTCGGCCCGATCGAGACCGCTCCCTTCTACGGCACTCGCCTCAAGTTCGTCGGTACCGGCATTGGATCAAGCGGCATCCGGATCGACGGTGACGGCCATGTGCTCGCAGAGTCGGGGGAGCCGATCGCCGGGCTCTTCGCGGCAGGGTCGGTGGCCGCGCTGACAACGATGGGCAGTGGCTATAACAGCGGATTCGCCCTGGGCCGCGGTCTCGCCCTGGCGTACCTCATCGCCGAGGAGCTCACCCGCGCATAGTCATCAACCGCCGCTGGCCCACGTCAGTGCTGCCGAGAACACGAACCCCGCGACACCGAGGATGCCGGCCCAACCCTTGATTGAGCGGACGGCAATCGGGATCATCTCGTCGATCACCACCACCAGGAGCGCGCCCGCGGCGATGGACTGGATGATGGCCTGCGTGCTGTCCGAAGCCCCGTACAGCAGGCTGTAGCCCAGTGCTGCGAAGACCGCCCCGATAATCACGATCATTGAGAAGCGGAGCAGCACGGAACTGATGGCAATCCCACCTGCGAGCAGTGCTGCGGCGATTCCGATGGCCTCGGGGATTGCTGCAATGAAGATGGAGCCGACCAGTGCGGCAGAAACCCCGATCACTGCGGTGTGAAGGGTCAACCCAACCGCGACGGATTCAGGAACCCCGTCGATGACCATGCCGACTGTCAGATTGCGAGCCTCCTGCTTCGTGGCCCCGTGGCCCTCGGCGCCTGCTTCTGCGTGCGCTGTCGCAATCGCAGTTCCGGGCTGCTCATCCACGTGCTTGCGCTCGAGCAACTTGATGATCA
Organism: Candidatus Nanopelagicales bacterium; assembly: GCA_051006695.1. Lineage (GTDB taxonomy): Bacteria > Actinomycetota > Actinomycetes > S36-B12 > S36-B12 > CAIKZY01. Next base: position 351 of record JBPCSY010000027.1, on the reverse strand, counting down.
GGAAGTAGGTAACGCAGCCGATCGCGATACCCAGGGCGGTAGGAAGCTCACCCGCCTCGTCATAGGACACGGCTACTAGGTCGATGCTCACGGCAGAGATCACCGCGCCGGCGCCGAATGCCATGAGTCCACCGACGATTGCCGGCTTCTTCAATCGGGGAAACTTCCACACCAGAAGGGCACCCACGAGGAGGGCTGACTGCGCTAATGCGCCGAAGAGTGCTGCCTCAAGCATTCCGCGAACCTACACCGCGGCGCGTGGTCGTCGCAGAAATCCCGGACGCACGGTCGCATTGGCCGGCCGATTTCTGAAACATGGCCGCGCGTGCCCCCGGCAGGATTCGAACCTGC
>JBPCSY010000026.1:0-10808 GCA_051006695.1 Candidatus Nanopelagicales bacterium | reverse complement strand
GGTCCGGCCTTGGCCGTCACCTCGAGGCGATCTCGTCCGAGCCATCGAGTGACCGATGGCGCACGCACCCCGACGCGGACGATGACATTTCCGTCCGTGACTGCACAATCGATGAGTTCGGCGAAATTCGCCTCGGCGATTCGCCCGGCAACGCCACATGGGTCCAGCGGATTCGAAGCCGCCGCAATGGCGGCGAGATCAGCCGCGTTACCGACCCGCGCATGTGCCAGCGCAAGCGTGCAGAGCGAGAGTCCGGCGCTTCCGACAATCACGAGGATGCCCACGAGTGCGATCGACCAGAGTGCAGCGAAACCGCTCTCTCGATCTCTCATTCGGATGACTCGAGCGGAGCAACTGCCGACTGCGTGATCGTGAAGCCCAGGTCGCGGAAGACCGGAAGCGGCACGGTCATGAAGCGCTGCGCAGTGACGACGATGTCACTGCCCCGGGATTCAAGGTCGAGATTGGAGTCGGGTAGCGACACCTGCAACAGTGACATCACGTGTTCCGCGTCTTCCCCCCGTGCAAGCAATCGAGCACTAGTGCGCACCGCATCACCCATGGCGAGAGCCGTGAAGCCGACTCCCATCGCCCACATGAGCGCGACTGCCACGAGAAGCAGAGCCGGAAGGGCGAGCGCCGCCTCGAGAGTCACGCTTCCGCGATCGCGGTGCACCGCGCCATGACTCGGTGCACCGGAGCGCATGATCACGCTGTTACCCGCCGATGAACGAGAAAGCGCCCTTGAGAATGCCCCACAACAGATCACGCACTGCGTCGCTGGTGAGCAACTTGATGAAGAGTCCGCCAAGACCTGCCACGGCAACGGTGCCTACTGCGTATTCCGCAGTTGTCATGCCGTGATCATCCGAGAATCGTTCCTTGAGCTTGCGCATCGTTCCTCCTCGCGTCGAGTGCGGCCTCGTGCCGCTCGTCAACAATCGCGAATTGATCCCCGTGACTGAAGTGCGCTGCGTGAACTGTGGACGTCTGGTCAGGATTGACGAGCCTGTGAATTACGAGTGCAGCAACTGCTCGACGAAGGACGCGATGATGGGTGCGACCCCCATGAGGAAGAAGGCCGGCAGGAAGCATGCCGCCAAGGGTGCGACGGCCTTGACACCCGCAGACCGTGCGGCGATCTCCACTCGCACGCGATGCTCGCGTCGGGCATCACTGCTGACACCGGCCAGGACGAGTGCCATCGGCGCACCCGTCTCAGCCGATCGGATCAGGGCGGTCGCGAGCGGTCGAAGTGAGTCGTGCGTGGCGCCCCAGGCGTCAGCAGGTGTCGCCCCCAGCCCAAGCGCCCGAGACACCCGCTCGAATTCAGGGCCGATGGGTGGCCCCAGTGCTTGGCCGACAGCGCGTATAGCGGTAATGGCCGGTGCACCGGATTCGAGTAACGAGGTGAGGACATCGAGCGCATCGGGCAGCTGCCGGTCGAGTGCCTCACGTGTACGTCGTGATTCAGACGTCTCAAGTCGTCCGAGTAGACGCGGTATGAGAGCGAAGGCGGCTAACGCCAACGGCACTCCGGGCATGAACCCGAATACCGCGATTGAGCCGATGGCAATGACAAGTGCGGCGGCGATCCCCCGTTGCGCGGCACTCAACCGCGCTCGCGGGGTGGGCGCCGTGCGCACGAGCCGACGAAGTCGCGGCTCCGGTGACGGTGGCATGAGCACGAATACGGCGCCGGCGATCAACAGCGCCGCGAGAGCGATCACAGCAGTCTCTCGACTCTCGTCGCGATCGCTGACGTCCACCAATAGCCGAGGCAGGTGAGCGCGAGACCGCAGACGAGGCAGCCGAGACCTAAAGGAGTGCCCAGGAGCCAGCCGACCGGATCGACACCCATCATCATTCCCATCGCGATGCCGAAGATTGGCAGCATCATGAGGATTCGTGCGGTGGCTCGCGGCCCGGCCATCTGGGCGAGAAGTTGCACGCGGATATCCTCCGCAATCCGTGCCTGCTCTGACATGCGCGTGACGGCGACCGAAAGCCCGCTTCCCTGCTGCGAGGCGACTGCCCAGCAGGCGGATAACGGGGTGATGATCGGAGTGCGTCGTGCATCCGCTCGGAGCGCTTCCACGACGTCACCGTCGAGACGTACGGCCCCGCATGCGGAGGGCCAGACACTCTCACCGGTGATGACGAGGGCCCGTTGAGGGTGAGTGCCCGCGGATAGCTCGGCCGCTAGTGCGGAGAGTGCCCTCACCGCGGCCTGACGCTCGGCGACCTGCAGACGACGTCGTGCGATCACCCTGGCCAGCAGCGTGTGCAGCTCACTGCTGCGATCTTCGCGCACCACTAGGCCGGAGATCGATTCGAGACGCGTCGTTGGATCGGGCCGAATGGCGAGGAACACCGCGGTAGCCATGAGCCCTGCGGATAGCCATGTCATGCCGAGCCACCGATTCTCGAGGTCACAGTTCTCTTGAATTCCTCGTATGCCTCTCCCAATCGCGTTCGACCCGACGCGGTGACAGCGACCTCGCGGATCGTGGCAAGTGAGTCGTGGCCACGCTCGAGTGCGTAGATACCCCGAATGACTCGTTGTCCGGACTGAGTGCGATCAACGTGGACAATGCAGTCGAGCCCCGCGCACATGAGCGAGTGCACGGCAGGACGGTCAACGCCTGCCATCAACGCGAGCGCCTCAAGCCGCGCCGGAACGTCTTCAGCGGAGTTCGCGTGAACGGTGCCGCATCCGCCCTCTTGCCCCGTATTGAGGGCGGTGAGTAATTCGACGACTTCAACGCCGCGCACTTCGCCAATGCAGATGCGATCCGGGCGCATGCGCAAGGACTGCCTGACGAGATCACGCATCGTGATGATGCCCGCACCCTCGACATTCGCGGTACGTGCCTGCATCCGAACGACATGACCGCAATCGGGACTCAACTCGGCCGAGTCCTCCACGAGAATCAGGCGCTCGTGATCGCCGAGACGCGAGAGCAGGGCGCCCAGAACCGTGGTCTTGCCCGCACCCGTGCCTCCGCTGATCACGAAGGACATTCGCGCATCGATCATGGCGCCTAGGAGCTCGACCATCGTCAAGGTCGCGGAACCTGAGTCGCAGAGCTCACTCAGGGTGAAACCCTTCGAGCGCGGCACTCGGATCGAGATGGCTGTTCCGGCAGAGGAAAGAGGCGGTAAGACTGCGTGCAGCCTGGCCCCGTTAGCAAGTTGGGCGTCAACAAACGGAGATGCTTCGTCCAGGCGTCGACCCGCACTTGCCGCCAGGCGCTGCGCCAATCGGCGGACTTCATCCTCTCCCGTGAACCGGGTATCACTGCGCACTAGCCCTGCGCCTTCATCGATCCAGACGGAGTCGGGTGCGTTGACGAGCACATCCGTGATCGACGGGTTCCTGAGTAAGGGATCAAGACGCCCTGCGCCAAGAAGCTCGCGGCGCAGTACTTCGACAAGCTCGAGAACGGCGCTGTCGCCGAGGAGCACCCCCTCTTCACGCAGGGCCGCGGCCACGTGTGCGGGAGTGGCCTCGCCGTGACCGGCGATGAGTCGGGTTCGCACGCGCTCCAGGAGCGAGGCAGTCATGACACCTAGGCCGCGGAAGCGATGCCGGCAGCAGCACTGTCGCCTAAGCAGGCGCGAATGACGGCGTCGGGAATTCGTGGCAGCCGACCGTCGTCCTCGAAGGCGGCGCCGACCGGAATCGTGCCGAGAATCGGAACCCCGAGTATCTGGCCGATGGACTCGGGACGAACTCCACCCGGCCGCTCGCGCACGATCACCCGAATCTCACCGGTCAGCGCCGAGACTTCCTCGAGACATCGCGCCGCTGCGATGGCGCCGCGCACGCGAGCACTGACGACAAGGATGAGAGGGCGTGCGCGACTGAGCACTTCTGCCGGGGCGGGGCCCAGATGGCGAGGCAGATCGATGACAGTCAGGTCGAATCCACGAGTGCTGGCGTCGAGTACGGCATTCCAGGATTCGGGGGTCGCCTCCGGGGATCCCTCGCGATCCCAGGACAGGACAGCGGCACCGTCCACCACCGGGAGCGCCTGGCGAAATGCCGCCGGCGCCAGTCGACCTCGAGTATCCGCGAGTTCAGGCCAGCGAATTCCCACGGCCTCCTCGCCGCCGAGCACTAGGTCGATGCCGCCGCCGAGTCGGTCACCATCGACGAGCAGGCTCGAATTCCCGCGCGATGCGGCTTCGACGGCGCAGGCGGCTGCAAGTGTGGATGCCCCGGCACCGCCGGTCGCGGGCATCACGGCAAGAATTCGACCCTCACGAGACGGCTCGTCAGCGCTGGCACTGAGTCGTTCGATGAGCCACGATTCGGCTTCGGGTAGGCAGGCCACCTGCTCAGCGCCAATGGTGACCGCGGCACGCCACGCAGCAGGGTCGACGGACTCATGAGACCCACGGGTCACCACGATCACTCCGCTGCGACGAGGAAGCTCACTGCCCCCGGCGGACTCGGCAACGTCGATCAGGACGATGGGCGCATTGACCCATCGAGATCGATCCATCCGGGCGTGCGCAATCACGTGCAGCTCCGCGCCGGATACCGCAGCCAGTCGCGAGCATTCGTCAATGAGCTCGGTATCGGTGCTGACAAGAAGTGGTCGTGCGAGATTCATGTGCCCTCCCGTGTGTAGAGGGAGCATCGACCTTGGGCGGTTTCCGATCAATGCCGAAAGCCACGCCTGTGGATGACGTGAGCCGCGCACGAGACTGTGGACGAGATACCGTGGTCACATGACTTCAGGTGCCGTATCCCGCGCGCCGATCGCTGCATTCTTCGATCTCGACAAGACGATCCTGGCGAAGTCGAGCTCCTTCGCCTTCGCCCGTCCCTTCTACAAGGAGGGCTTGATCGGCCGCGCCGACGTCATCAAGAGTGCATACGCGCAGTTCGTGTACCTGGCCTCGGGTGCTGACCATGATCAGATGGAGTCGATGCGCCAGTACATGTCGAATCTGGTCACCGGCTGGGAGGTCGAACAGGTTCAGCAGATCGTCGCCGAGACCCTCGACACGATCGTCGATCCGATGGTCTACGAAGAGGCCCTCGACCTAATTGCACATCACCGAATGCTCGGGCACCAGATCATCATCATCTCGTCGTCGGGCACTGATGTTGTCGAGCCGATCGGCCAGCGCCTCGGCGCTGACCTGGCCATTGGTACCCAGGTCGGCATCGAGGTTGGCAAGTACACCGGAGAGATCCTGTTCTACGCCTATGGCCCGGGCAAGGCGGAGGCTATGCGCAGCCTGGCCGCGGAGCGCGGCTACGACCTCAGCGAGTGCTACGCGTACTCCGACTCCTTCACCGACGTACCGATGCTCGAGGCAGTCGGAAATCCGGTAGCCGTGAACCCGGACTCGGAGCTGCGCAAGCTCGCCATCGAGAGCAATTGGCCGATACGGGATTTCGCGAAGCCTGTGGCGATGAAGAGCCGCATCGACAAGAAGCAGGCAGCCGCGGCCGGCGCAGGAGTTGCACTGGGTGCTGTCGCACTGGGCATCGCCTGGTACGCGCGACGCCGTTCACTTCGCGCCTAGACCTCGACAGCCTTCGCACCCATCGCCAGGGCGGTGGCAAACCAAGTGACGTAGGCATTAATTCCGTCTGCCGTTCCGGACGAGTACTCGCGGATCGCGTTCACGTAAGCGGGGCGTCCGAGCTCGAACATCCCGTGCTCCGGAATGGTGAACAGCGATGGGTCGATTCCCTTGGATGCCATCACCAGCCGGACACTCGCTCGCGCGACCAGACCACTGCCAATCTCGAACGGGCGAAGCGCCGACAGCTCACCGTGGACGATGGCAGCGATGAGCAGAGCGGGCGAAGTCGATGTCGTGATGACGGTTGCCAGGCTCGTCATCCGCGGGCTGATCACGTTCGCGGGGGGAAGTACGCCCATGTTCAGCGGGTCACGGACGTCGTCACTGCTACGCGGGCGGCCTCGCTCATCGTCGGAGGTGAATCCCTGCGCCGCGATGGCATGCAGTTCGGCGAGAACCTGCAGGGGTGCGGTCGACCAGGTATCGACGAGCGCAGGAACCCGCGCAGTGAGCACCTGGGCATTACCGAGAATTCGACCCATCGGTGAGTCATCAACAACCGCGGTATCAGCGCCATCGATGGCTGCGGAGTCGCGGGCGCCGCGCATGGCCGAGGCTGCAGCGACTTCGGGGGCCTTCGCGCGGATTCCCCTGTCCCACAGCACGGCGTCGATCTCATCGCGAGTGGCCGAGATCAGTGCCCAAGTGACGTCCGTGAGAGGGAGGTCACCCAGTGGATCGTGGATTTCGGCGCGCGCGGTCACCCGCTCATCTAACCTGACTGCACCTGCATCGCCTCTCGGCCTAGCCGCCCGAGCCGAAACCCGAAGGATCACCATGAGCACCGAAGCCCTGTCGAATCTCGGCTCCGAGTCACGCACCTTCGCGCCGAGCCCCGAGTTCGCCGCAGCCGCCAATGCCCAGGCCGGCCTGTATGCCGAGGCCTCCGCCGACCGCCTGGCCTTCTGGGCCAAGCAGGCCGAGCGCCTGGACTGGGCCGCGCCCTTCACCCAGGTACTCGACTGGTCGAATGCGCCGTTCGCGCGCTGGTTCGTGGGCGGCAAGCTCAACGTGGCCTACAACTGCGTCGATCGCCATGTCGAAGCCGGTTACGGCGGCCAAGTCGCGATCCGCTTCGAGGGTGAGCCGGGCGATCTCCGCAACATCACGTACGCCGAACTGCAGGACGAAGTCTGCAAGGCGGCGAACGCGCTCACCGAGCTCGGCATCACTGCAGGCGACCGAGTCGCGATCTACATGCCGATGATCCCCGAGGCCGTGATCGCGATGCTCGCCTGCGCTCGCGTCGGCGCACCGCATTCGGTCATCTTCGGCGGTTTCGCCTCGCATGCACTCGAGAGTCGAATCAATGACGCCGAAGCCAAGCTTGTTATCACGACCGACGGCCAGAACCGACGCGGTTCGGCGATGCCGCTGAAGCCTGCCGTCGACGAGGCAGTGAAGACCACGCCGACGGTCGAGCACGTGCTGGTGGTCAAGCGCACGGGCGGCGAGGTCGACTGGAACCCGGATCTCGACGTGTGGTGGCACGACATCGTCGACCGCCAGAGCCCTCAGCATGCTCCCGAGGCATTCGACAGCGAGCACCCGTTGTTCATCCTGTACACGTCGGGCACGACCGGTAAGCCCAAGGGAATCCTGCACACCACCGGCGGTTACCTGACTCAGACCTCGTACACGCACTACAACGTCTTCGACCTCAAGCCAGAGACGGATGTGTTCTGGTGCACCGCCGATATCGGCTGGGTCACCGGCCATTCGTACGTCGTGTATGGGCCACTCTCGAACCGAGCGACTCAGGTCATCTACGAGGGCACGCCCGATACCCCTGGCCAGGATCGCTGGTGGGACATCGTCGAGCGCCATAAGGTGTCGATTCTCTACACAGCGCCCACGGCAATTCGCACCTTCATGAAGTGGGGTGATGATCTTCCGCAGTCGAAGGATCTCTCGTCCCTGCGCGTGCTCGGCTCGGTGGGTGAATCCATCAATCCCGAGGCGTGGATGTGGTACCGCGATGTCATCGGAGGCAACCGCTGCCCGATCGTCGACACCTGGTGGCAGACCGAGACCGGCGCGATGATGATCTCTCCGCTCCCCGGAGTCACGGCAACCAAGCCTGGCTCTGCGATGGGCGCACTGCCCGGTATTTCCGTCGCAATCGTTGATGACAACGGAACCCCGGTCGGCGATGGCCACGGCGGGTACCTGGTCATCACCGAGCCGTGGCCGTCGATGCTGCGAGGCATCTGGGGAGATAACGAGCGCTACGTCGATACTTACTGGTCGCGTTGGCCGCAGTACTACGTCGCGGGCGATGGCGCGAAGTACGACGACGACGGCGCCCTGTGGCTCTTGGGTCGCGTCGATGACGTCATGAACGTCTCGGGTCACCGCATCTCGACGACTGAGGTCGAGTCGGCGCTCGTCTCGCACCCGACTGTCGCGGAGGCAGCAGTCGTCGGCGCGAACGACGAGATGACCGGTCAGGGCATCGTCGCGTTCGTGATCCTGCGCAAGGGCTCCGAAGATGGTCCGGGTGTCGCGAAGGCACTCCGTGATCACGTCGCCAAGGAGATCGGCCCGATCGCCAAGCCTCGGCAGATCATGATCGTCGCCGAGCTGCCGAAGACCCGCTCGGGCAAGATCATGCGTCGGCTCCTGCGCGACGTGGCCGAGAACCGTGATCTCGGCGATGCCACAACTCTCGCTGATCCGACGGTCATGAATATGATCGCGGCAGGGCTTTCGAGCTCACCGACGGAGGAGTAGTCCCATGGCGAGAGCGCAGATCTTCTCTCGCCCCTCGCTGTTCCAGCGCCAATGGCTTCGCACTCAACTTCGCGACGAGACCGTTGGCGGAATCCTGCTGCTCGTCATGGCCATTGGTGCGCTCATCTGGGCGAACTCGCGCTGGGGTGACGCCTATGCGGCGCTTGTCAGCTACCAGATCGGCCCCGAGTCACTTGACCTTCACCTGAGTCTCGGCACCTGGGCCGCCGATGGCCTGCTCGCCGTGTTCTTCTTCATTGCCGGGCTCGAACTCAAGCATGAATTCGTCCTGGGCACGCTCTCCAAGCCGGCGCAGGCAGTAGTGCCCATCGCGGCGGCGCTCGGCGGAATGATCCTCCCCGCCGCCATCTTCATGATCGTCAACATCACGGCAGCCGAGGGCGCACCGGGTGGCTGGGGTATTCCCATGGCGACCGATATCGCCTTTGCCCTCGCTGTGCTCGCGGTGGTCGGACGCCGACTTCCTCTGCCCCTGCGCGCATTCCTGCTCGCGCTCGCCGTGGTCGATGACCTCGGTGCCATCACTGTCATCGCGATCTTCTATTCGAAGGGCTTTTACGCGGGATGGTTCATTGCCGCCATCGCGCTTTTCGCCCTCTACGCCATCGGGCAGCGCGCTCGATGGCGCACCCCACTGCTCTACGTTCCGCTGGCCTTCCTCGCCTGGTACTGCCTCTTCCAGAGCGGGATTCATGCGACCGTCGCAGGTGTCGTGCTGGGTCTGCTCACGCGTGTCAAGCCTGACCCGGGCGAGGCATCCAGCCCGGCCGATCGCATGTCTCACCTCATTCACCCGATCAGTGCGGGGTTGTGCGTTCCCCTGTTCGCCTTCTTTGCCTCAGGTGTTGATCTGCGCAGCACCGGGCTATTCGAAGCTCTCAGCAATCCGATAGCCATCGGCGTGCTCATTGGCCTGGTGATCGGCAAGCCCCTTGGCGTCTTCGGAGCAGCCTGGCTCACCGCACGATTCACTCGAGCGCAGTTGAACCCACTCCTCGCCTGGCGCGATATCGCCACTGTCGGCCTGCTGGCCGGCATCGGCTTCACCGTCGCCCTGCTGATCAGCGAATTGGCCTACCCCGGATTGCCCTCGGAGACCAACAGCGCCAAGGTGGCAGTTCTCAGTGCCTCGGTGATTGCCGCGGTACTGGCCACGATCGCCATCAGGGCCAGAAATCGTCATTATCGCCTCGTGCACGCCGCGGAGACTGCCGACCTGGACAGCAATGGAATCCCGGACGTGTATGAGAAGGGCCAAGAGCAGTAATCTGCTGTCATGGCAAACGACGCAAGCATCGCCGACCTCGTGCGCAAGACCGCCAATGACGCCAAGCGCCTCGTGCAGGCCCAGGTCGCCTTCACCCAGGCCGAACTCAAGAGCTCCGGTGAGGCAGTTGCCCGCACGAGCATCATGGCCGTCGTCACCATCATCACGATCAGCCTCTTCGCCATCTTCATCCTGATCACCATTGCTTTCGCGCTGGCGGCCATGGGCCTGCCGACGTGGGCCGGCTTCGGACTCGTCTCCCTCTTCCTGCTGATTGCCGCGATCGTGACAGGTCTTCTCACCAAGAAGAATGCTTCCTCCATCAAGGGTCCCGAGCTCTCGATGGCTGAGCTTCGCAAGACCCAGGAGACCCTGGCGCCGGCGAAGCCCGTCGAGTAATTCACTCACCTCTCATATGACACTTATCGAGCCTGACGCTGCCATTCGCGTTGCCGGCGAGTGGACTCATCGCGATGTTTCCGCGCATGGAGCGCGCTTTCATATAGTCGAGCAGGGCGAAGGGCCCGCGGTTGTCCTATTGCACGGCTTTCCTACGTTCTGGTGGACATGGCGCCACCAGATCACGGCGCTCGCCGATGCCGGGTACCGGGCAATCGCCCTGGATCTTCGCGGGTACGGAGGCTCAGACCATCCGCCACATGGCTATGACCCGTTCACCCTCTCCGCTGATGTCGCCGCTGTCATTCGCTCACTCGGCGAGAGCGAGGCAGTGATCGTCGGCCACGGGTGGGGTGCCTTCGTCGCCTGGTCGATGGCCGTGCTCGAGCCCGATGTCGTCACCGCGATTGTCCCGGTCAGCTCACCGCATCCGCGCCGAGTGCGCAGCGCTTCCCTGCAGCCATGGCGTCGCCGCATCTCATTGGGCTACGCAGCCGGCTTCCAAGTGCCCTTCCTTCCCGAACGTGCGCTCACACGAGACGAGGGTGCTCGAGTGGGTGACCTCATCTCCGAGTGGTCCGGTACGCCGGGCTGGCCCGATACCGAAGCTCTGTCGATGTACCGATCGGCGTTCATGCGCTGGCCGACTGCTCACACTGCCATCGAGTTCCATCGCTGGGCCGGTCGTTCGGTTCCTCGACCCGACGGTCTGCGCTACATGTCACGCATGAAAGCTGACATCAACATCGACGTGCTTCACGTGCATGGCGCGCGGGAT
>JBPCSY010000025.1:0-2667 GCA_051006695.1 Candidatus Nanopelagicales bacterium | reverse complement strand
CACCCGCGTATTCCTGGGCGAGGATGCGGTTCACCGAATCGACGAGGTGGAGTTCCTCATTGACGATGGGCATGATCACGGTTACCGGTGGCGTGTTACCCATGAGAGGTGCCGAATTCCTCGTGGCGGATCAAGCCCGGGTAGCGCGCGGCATTCTTCGTCAGGAAGTGCTCGTCGCTGACCTGCGCCGTGTGACCGCTGCCGTGGCGCACGTAGACATAACCCAACCCGGTCGTTCTGTACACGAGCGCACCATCAGCGAGGAAGGCATCAAGCAGTGCTCGATCGATGTGCTTGGCCACGGGTAGCCAGCCTCCGATGCCAATGAGATCCTCACGTGAGATCAGCATGGTTCCGCCGGCGACGAAGTCGGAGAATTTCTCGGCTGCATAGGTGGGGCGGAACACCGTCAGGTCAGCCGACTCCACCCGAATCCAGTCGAGTGCCTTGCCCGTCACCTGCGCACCGGAGTACATGCGAGCCAGGACGAGATCCCACACGTGCTCCGGGCCGTAGTAGTCGTCATCGTCGATCTTGGTGATGAGCTGCCCGTCAGCGGCATCGCATGCGCGCTGCATTGCGGTGCCGAAGATGACCTCGGAACCGATTCTCACCACCCGCACCGTTTGGGGATGTTGCGCCATGGCTCGGGCCACTTGCTCGTCGGAAACCGCGTCGCCATGAATCGCCAGCACGATCTCGAAACGCGGGTAACGGATGGCCGCGAGCTGGCGCAGGGCATGGTCGAGAAAGTCACCGCGATGAGTCAGCAGTACCGCAGAGACTGAAGGCCAATCATTGAGCTGCGCCGCGGGGGTCTGTGAACGGAGGGAATGGCGACGAGCGGCGAGTGATGCCACCTGCCAGCCGAGCAGATCGTCGTCGGCAGGGAATTCATCGCGCCCCTGCGCGATGACGATGCCGCAGGCCTCGAGCTGGTGACGCCGACGCGCATCGAGCCCGGGCGCGATGATGCCGGTTGTCGTGCGCAGGGCCGCCGCGTCGACAGCAGTCAGCTCAGGGCCCAGGCTCGGCAGGGGGACAACCTTGGCAGCGGCATCGGATCGACGGCCCCATGGTCGATGGATCGTGGGATCGACATCCCAGTCGGCCCGGTCGATGACAAGGTCGACGTCACGTCCAGGCGACGAATTCACGCAACCGGCGAGTGCGGCGAGACGGGAGCCAACGCCCTGCCCGACGGCAACACTCGAGTAGTGATTCAGTCGAAGGCTCGGACGCAGGATTCGCACCGCTGCACCGAGGGCGACGGAGGCATCGACAGCAGGGGCAAAGGCCATGCGAAGGCGAGCACCGTCACCCTTGGCCTTCAGGTCAACGGACGCCACTTCCGCGAGCTCCGGGGTGCCCGACCAGCCCTTCGGCGGCTTCCAGGTGCCGACGCGTACCTCGAGTTCCGAGATCTGCCCGGAGCCGGCAGCCAGGCCTGCGCACTCCTGCAGGGCGTGAACGCCCGGAAGGTCAATGCGCCACACTTCGCCCTTGCTCCGCACTCGAACCCCCGCCGGCCACGCAGGCAGCGTCGAGGGATGCGCAGTCACAGGTTCACTGTAACGGCGGCGCCTTAGTTCATGCGGGACAGCAACTGCTTCGCCATGACGATTCGCTGCACCTGATTGGTGCCCTCGTAGATCTGGGTAATCTTGGCATCGCGCATGTAGCGCTCGACCGGCCAGTCACGGGTGTAACCGGCGCCGCCAAGAACCTGCACCGCGTCGGTCGTGACCTCCATGGCGACATCCGAGGCGAAGCACTTGGCCGCTGCACCGAAGAAGGTGAGATCGGCATCGCCGCGCTCGCTCTTGGCCGCAGCCGCGTACACGAGCTGGCGAGCAGCCTCGATCTTCATCGCCATGTCGTCGAGCATGAACTGGATCGCCTGGAAGGATGAGATCGACTTGCCGAACTGCTGACGATCCTTGGCATACGCCGTCGCCACGTTCAGCGCCCCCTGCGCGATGCCGAGCGCCTGCGCACCGATGGTGATGCGCGTGTGATCGAGGGTGCTCATCGCCGTCTTGAAGCCAGTGCCGGGCTCGCCCACGATTCGGTTCACCGGAATGCGGCAGTTGTCGAACAGGATCTCGCGGGTCGGGGATCCATGGATGCCGAGCTTGCGCTCGGGAGTGCCGAGCGAGAAGCCCTCGTCATCGGCATGGATCACGAAGGCCGAGATACCGCGCGGACCGGCGCCGGGATCGGTGACGGCCATGACCGTGTAGTAAGTGGACTCCCCCGCATTGCTGATCCAGCTCTTCTGGCCATTCAGCACCCAGCCGTCGCCATCGGCAACCGCGCGCGTCTTCATCGAGGCCGCATCGCTTCCGGCCTCGCGCTCGCTCAGGGCGTACGAGAACATCGCCTCGCCGGACGCCACCTGCGGCAGGTAGTGCCGCAGGAGATCGTCATCGGCCGCGATCATGAGCGGCAGGGTGCCGAGCTTGTTCACGGCCGGGAGCAGGCCGGTCGACGCGCAGACGCGGGAGAGCTCCTCGATGACCAGGCAGGCCGCGAGGGCATCGCCGCCCTGTCCGCCGCACTGCTCGGGAATGTGGATGGCATGCAGGTCGGCTGCCACGAGGGAGTCGTAGACCTCGCGGGAGAAGATGCCCGTCTCGTCGATCTCGGCGGCGAAGGGAGCCACGC
>JBPCSY010000024.1:0-5266 GCA_051006695.1 Candidatus Nanopelagicales bacterium | reverse complement strand
GCTCAGGTGTGTGGATGTCCGTGCTTGTGCGTCCGGCGGATCAGCCGCGCGCCTCGTGGGCTTGGCTGCCCCTGATCACGGCTCTAGCCGTGCGCGATGCCCTGGCGGAAGCCTGCTCCCTCACCTGCGGCCTCAAATGGCCAAATGACCTGGTCAGTGGGGGTGCCCAGGTGCGCAAGCTCGGCGGAATACTGGTCGAGGTGGTGGGTGCCGACGCCGTCGTGCTCGGAATCGGCGTGAACATGAGCCTGACTCAGGAGGAACTGCCGACATCGGCAGCCACCTCGGTCCTGCTCGAGGGAGGTACCCCCGATCGGGAGACCTTCGTCGTGGCCGTTCGGTCTGCCCTCGCGAGCCGCCTAGCCTCCTGGCGCCGCGGTGAGCTTCCCCTCGACGACTACCGCGCTGCCTGCGTGACCATCGGCCGCGAGGTGAGCGTCCACCTGCCCGATGGCTCCGAGCTCGTGGGGCTGGCGGAGGGGATTGCGGACGATGGACGTCTCATGGTCCGACAGGGCGCAAACACGGTCATCGTCGCCGCAGGCGACGTCATCCATGCAACGATCTGACCATGGCCTACCCCACGAAGCTGCTGTCACCCGATGAGACGATCAAGTTCGAGACAAAGCCGCACTGGCGGGCGCTCATCGCACCGGCGGTCGTACTGATCTTCACGGTCTTTGGTTTCGCACTGCTCTTCACCTGGGCGGTGAGCCAGAGTGACTGGCTGAACTGGCTGCGCTGGCCAATCCTGGTCGGGGCAATCGTGATCTTGATCCTGTGGGCCATCGGCCCGTTCCTTCGGTGGCTGACCACGGACTACGTCTTCACCGACCGTCGCGTGATTACCCGGATGGGGATCATCTCCAAGCGGGGTCGTGATGTGCCGCTGTCGAAGATCAATAACGTTTCCTTCGTGGTGCCGGCACTAGGCCGAGTGCTCAATTATGGCGAGCTGCAGATTCAGTCGGCTGGCGAGAATGAGGGCCTGACCATCCGCGACGTCCCGAATGTCGAGGAGATTCAGCGCGACGTCTACCAGGTCATCGAGGCCGATGACGCTCGTCGCCGCAGTGGGGGCCCCTCGCTGTCGACCGACGGCACCTGATCTCCCGCGCTGCCGATAGCCTTCTCCGGTGAGTGAGCAGCAAGATCCTGCGCCCCGCGTCGGCATGGTCGGCGGCGGCCAACTCGCCCGAATGAGCGCAGCACCTGCCGCGGCTCTTGGAATCGGCTTCCGGGTGCTCGCCGCCTCGTCAACCGAATCAGCGGCCCAGATCGTCAACGACGTCCAGGTCGGCTCCCATGACTCCATTGATGACTTGAAGGCCTTCGCCCGCGGGCTCGATGTCATCACCTTCGATCATGAGCACGTTCCACCGGCCTACCTCGAGCAACTCGAGGCCATGGGCGTAGCCGTTTGTCCGGGACCCTCCGCCCTGTTCCACGCGCAGGACAAGCTGCACATGCGCCGCGCACTCAGTGCTGCCGGCATTCCCGGCCCGGCGTGGGCGCAGGTGCGCGATGCGCGAGAGATTGCCGATTTCGCCGAGATCGTTGGCTGGCCCATGGTGCTCAAGACTTCCCGAGGTGGCTACGACGGTAAGGGCGTATGGGTCGTCGAATCACTCGCCGAGGCGGAGCGAGTGATCGCTCTACCGCTGCCAAAGGGTGCTGAATGGCTAGCCGAGCAGTGCATTGACTTCGTGCAGGAGCTTTCCGCCCAGGTCGCGCGCTCACCGCACGGCCAGGCCGTCGCCTATCCGATCGTGCGCACGGTGCAGGCCAATGGCATCTGCGCGGAGGTCGTCGCCCCGGCGCCGGGGCTGCCGAACGAGCGCGCGGTGCAGGCCCAACGGATTGCACTGCAGATCGCACAGGATCTCGGTGTCACCGGCATGCTCGCGGTCGAGCTCTTCGACGACGGATACGACCTCTATGTCAATGAGCTCGCCATGCTTCCTCACAACTCGGGCCACTGGACCATCGAAGGGGCTGTCACAAGCCAGTTCGAGAATCACCTGCGAGCTGTCCTTGATCTCCCGCTCGGCAGCCCGGCGCTCAAGGCGCAGCATGCAGTGATGGTCAACATCCTCGGCGGCGATGTCGGCGACCTCTACTCGGCGTATAAGCATGTAATGGCGCGCGACCCGGGCCTCAAGGTTCACCTGTACGGCAAGGCCGTGCGCCCTGGCCGCAAGGTCGGCCACGTCACCGTGCTCGGCAACGACCTGGACGACCTGCTGGCCAGGGGCCGTCACGCGGCCGATTACTTCTCGGGCAGAATTGACGAATAGTCATCCGACAGGAGATTCCATGAGCGGCACCACCTCAGCAGCCGGGGCACCCCTCGTCGGCATTGTCATGGGCAGCGATTCCGACTGGCCGGTGATGCAGGCCGCCGCCGCTGCCCTCGAGGAGTTCGGCATCGCCTGCGAGGTCGGCGTGGTCTCCGCGCACCGGATGCCGCAGGAGATGGTTGATTACGGCACGTCAGCCGTCACCCGTGGTCTCAAGGTGATCATCGCCGGCGCCGGCGGTGCTGCGCACCTGCCGGGCATGCTCGCCTCCTTGACACCGATCCCCGTTATCGGAGTGCCCGTTGCTGTCGGAACCCTCGACGGCATGGACTCCCTGCTCTCGATCGTGCAGATGCCCGCTGGCGTTCCTGTCGCCACCGTAGCAATCGGTAATGCGCGCAATGCGGGTCTTCTCGCCGCGCGCATTCTCGGCGTCGCTGACGATGAGCTCCGGGAGGCCATGGTGACCTTCCAGGCAGATCTCAACTCCGCGGCCAAGGCCAAGGGCCAGAACCTCAAGTAGTCCCTGCTGCTTCGGTCAGCGGGACCATTCGATCGCCGGGCAGCGATCCATGATCATCGTGAGTCCGGCGTCCTGGACTCGTGTCGCCGCGTCGTAGTCGACGACTCCCAACTGGAACCACACAGCCTTGGCTCCTGCCGCGATCGCCTCATCGGTGAGCCTTGACACGCGATCGGAGTTCACGAACATGTCGACGACATCCGGCGGACCGTGCACGGCTGCCGCCTCGGTGATGGAGGCAAAGCCCGGTTCGCCGTGAACACTTTCCGCACTCGGGTGTATCGGGATCACTCGCTTGCCATGCGCACCGATCGTGCGCGCGACCGCGTACGCGGTACGTCCGGGATTGTTACCGAGTCCGACCACGAACCACAGACGCGAGTCGTCGAGCACTTCGCGTATGAGCGCGGGCTCGTTCATGCAGTGGGTCGGCCCAGGGCGCGATAACTCCAGCCGGCCGCTCGCCATGACGCAGGGTCCAGGGTGTTGCGAGCGTCGATGACGTGCAGTGACGTGGCCACAGCGGCCACCTTCTCCGGATCAAGCTCGCGGTACTCCCGCCACTCAGTGAGATGCAGGACGAGCTCGGCATTCGTCAGTGCGACCATGACGTCCTGCTCATAGCCGAGCTTGGGGTAAATGCGGGCCGCATTCGCGAGAGCCTTGGGATCATGCACGGTGACATTTCCGCCCTCGTTGTGGATGGTCGCCGCCACCGCGAGCGAGGGGGAGTCACGTACGTCGTCGCTGTCGGGCTTGAATGCTGCGCCGAGGACGACCACCTTTTTGCCATCAAAGCTTCCGCCGACCGCGGCGCGGGCGAGATCGACTGTGTGCGCGCGGCGACGCAGGTTGATCTGGTCGACCTCGCGCAGGAAGGTCAGGGCCTCCTCGGCGCCGATCTCACCGGCGCGGGCCATGAAGGCGCGGATGTCCTTGGGCAGGCAGCCTCCGCCGAAGCCCAGGCCCGCGGCCAGGAAGCGATTGCCGATACGCGGGTCGTAGCCGATGGCCTCGGCGAGCTTGGTGACATCAGCACCAGCGGCCTCGCAGACCTCGGCTATCGCGTTGATGAAGGAGATCTTCGTCGCGAGGAAGGAGTTCGCGGCAACCTTGACGAGCTCGGCGGTCGGGAAGTCGGTGACGAGGAAGGGAATGCCCTCGGCGAGCAGCGGCGCGTACACCTCTCGCAGGATCTGCTCACTGCGCTCCGAGCGCACGCCGACGACGAGTCGGTCGGGGTGCAGGGTGTCCTCGACCGCGAAGCCCTCGCGCAGGAACTCGGGATTCCAGGCCACCTCGACTCCGTCGGCGGACGCGAGGTTCGCAGCGATGGTGTCGGCGGTTCCGACGGGCACGGTCGACTTGCCGACAACCAGGTCACCCGGCTTCAGGTAGGGGGTGAGTGCGGCAACGGAGCCGAAGACCTGGGTCATGTCGGCGGCATGCGAGCCCGCCTGCTGAGGGGTACCCACGCAGATGAAGTGCACGTCGGCGAAAGCGCCGGCTTCCTCGAAGCTGGTCGTGAAGGTCAGGCGTCCCGCGTCGATGTTCCGTGCGAGAACCTCGTCGAGTCCGGGCTCGTAGAACGGCACGCGTCCGCTGCGGAGGAGCTCGACCTTGGCCGGGTCCACATCGACGCCGATCACCTCGAAACCGAGCTCGGCCATGCAGGCGGCATGGGTCGCGCCGAGGTAGCCGGTGCCGATGACTGAGAGACGTGGGGCCATGTCAGAAGGCTAGCGGGGAGCGGGCTTTGGGCAGAACGTCTACGCTATGGCGGTAACTGTGGTGTCTGACAAGTTTTGAGGAGCATCGTGGGCCTGGCCGCTAATCCGGACTTCACCCTTTTCGCCCTGCCGGAGGAGCATGAAGCCCTTCGTCAGGCGGTGGCGCAGTTCGCCGATGAGAAGGTGGCCCCTTTCGCGGCCGAGACGGACGAGACCGGGGTCTTCTCGCGTGAGGTGTACGACTCCCTCGTGGCGGCTGACCTCCACGCCATCCACATTCCCGAGCAGTTCGGCGGACAGGGTGGTGACGCCCTGGCTGCTTGCCTGGTGATCGAGGAGCTCTCCCGCGTCTGCGCCTCCACCGGCCTGCTTCCGGCAGTCAACAAGCTGGGCACCTTGCCGCTGATGATCGCTGCCGACGACGATCTGCTGCAGCGATACCTGCCCCAGGTCGCATCCGGCGAAGCGATGTTCTCGTACGCGCTCAGTGAGCGCGAGGCCGGAAGCGACGCCGCGTCGATGAAGACCCGCGCCGTGGCAGACGGTGATGCCTGGGTGCTCAATGGCCAGAAGAGTTGGATCAGCAACGCCGGTGAATCGACGTACTACACGGTGATGGCCGTTACCGATCCCTCCGCGGGCGCTCGTGGAATCTCCGCCTTCGTCATCCACGCCGACGATGAGGGGTTCTCGCTCGGTACGCCCGAGCGCAA
>JBPCSY010000023.1:0-2506 GCA_051006695.1 Candidatus Nanopelagicales bacterium | reverse complement strand
TCGAGGTTCTCGACGCGTACGTCGCCGGAGGCGGCAATTTCATCGACTCCGCCGATGCGTACTCGCATTGGATCCCGGGCAACTCGGGCGGCGAGTCCGAGACAATTCTCGGCAACTGGATGAAGGCCCGCGGCCATCGCGAGTCGGTCGTCATCGCAACCAAGGTCGGCATGCTTCCCGGCTACACGGCGCTGACTGCCGAGAACATCGTCACCTCTGTCGACAATTCGTTGCGCCGGCTGCAGACCGATTACATCGATCTCTACTACGCACACAAGGACGACCCTGACACCGACCAGCTCGAGACCATGACTGCCTTCGACGGCCTGGTGAAGGCCGGCAAGGTGCGCGCGATCGCCGCATCGAACTACTCGGCCGATCGACTGCAGTCCGCTCTCGATGTCGCCGACGCGAATGGCCTCACGAAGTTCGTCGCGCTCCAGAACCTCTACAACCTGGTCGAGCGCGGTGCCTACGAGGGCGCCCTGCGCGATGTCGTCGAGCGCAACAATCTGGTGAGCCTGCCCTACTACTCGCTCGCCAAGGGCTTCCTCACCGGCAAGTACCGCGCCAAGGGCGAGACCGAGAGTGGCCGCGCTGCCGGCGCCGAGGTATACCTCGACGGCAATGGCCCGACGGTGCTCGAGGCCATGGACGTCGTCGCGGCGGCACACGGTGTCAGCCTCTCGACCATCGCACTCGCATGGCTCGCCGCCCAGCCGACTATCGCCACGCCCATCGCCAGCGCACGCGTGGTCTCGCAGCTGCCCGATCTGCTCGCCATGTCAGATGTCACGCTGACTGCTGACCAGCTGCGCCTGCTCGACGCGGCCTCCGCTCCGAAGGAATGACCATGCCCGAGGTCGACATCCGCTCAGCTGAATTCCTCGACACCCCGGTCGAGTGCCTGGCTCACATTCGGCAGCAGGCCGCAGTGTGCCCGACCACCCCTGAGGGCTGGATGCTCGTCACGCGCAATGACCTGGTGAAGCAGATTCTGCTCGACGCCGACACGTACTCTTCGCGCATCAGCAAGCACAGCGCGCCGCCAGCCGAGGTCGCCGACGAGGTTGCCGCGATCCGCGCGCAAGGCTGGCCGTACAGCAGTGCCCTCGGGGGAAGCGACGCCCCGGAGCACACCAGGCATCGCCAGATGGTCAACAAGGCGTTCACCCCGCGCGCACTCGACTCCATCGAACCTCTGGTGCGCCAAGCTGCAGAGGATCTCGCCCGCGCACTCCCTGATGGCGTCGAGATCGACTTCCAGGCTGAGTTCGGAGAACCGCTGCCGGTCTGGGCGATCTCCAAGGTTCTCGGGCTGCCGATGGAACGTCGTGATGACATCCGTCGCTGGTCGACCGCTGCCGTCGCCACCATCGGCTCGAATCCGACTCCCGAGCAATGGGTCGCCTACGAGCGCGACCTCCTCGACTACCAGCTCGCGATGAAGGCAGTTCTCGACTCGAACCGGACTGATCCGCAGCCCGGCGTCATTGCCGGACTCGCCCAGGCGATTGCCGACGAGGATGCTGCTGAGGGCGAGGGCCTTCAGATGTCGCTGCTACTCACCTTGCTGCGCGAACTCGTCGTCGCCGGCAATGAGACCACCGGCAAGTTCATCGCCGAGGCAATCCGAATATTCGGCGCTGACCCCACCGTGTGGGAGCGCATTCGGCAGGACCCGAATTTCGCCTCCCCGGTGGTCGAGGAAGCGCTTCGTCTGGCTTCTCCCACGCAGAGCGTCATGCGCATCACCACGAAGGATGTCGTGCTCGATGGCACGGCGATCCCGAAGGGAACGCGAATCATGGCCTCGCTCGCCAGCGCGAATCGCGATGAGGTCGTATACGACGAGTCGAATCAGTTCAACCCCGAACGCTCCAATGTGCGCCAGCATCTCGCCTTCGGTGGCGGCGCCCACATGTGCATCGGAGCCGGGCTCGCACGCATGGAGACCTTCGTGGCCATGCAGGTGCTCGCCGAGCATGTCGATCGAATCGTGACGCACCCTGACCCTGCGGCCTACACGCGAAGTTTCATCATCCGCGGACCGGTGCGAATGCCCGCCACGGTGTTCCGGCGCTGAACGTAAACGTGATCGACTCGCTGCCGATGTCTAGTCGAGCAGGTCGTCGAGCAGTTCATTGATGCGGCGCTTGATCTCGTCGCGAATCGGGCGCACGGCCTCGACTCCTTGGCCGGCAGGATCCTCGAGCACCCAGTCCTCGTAGCGCTTGCCGGGGAAGATCGGGCAGACGTCGCCGCAGCCCATGGTGATGACGACGTCTGACTCCTTGACCGACTCGGTGGTGAGCACCTTCGGTACCTCGGCACTGATATCGATGCCCTCCTCGAGCATGGCCTCGACCACGGCGGGATTCACCGAGTTCGCGGGCGCCGAGCCGGCGCTCAGCACCTCGACGGCGCCGCCGGACAGCGCGCGGGCGTAGCCGGCGGCCATCTGCGAGCGGCCCGCGTTGTGAATGCAGACGAACAGGATGGTGGG
>JBPCSY010000022.1:0-3831 GCA_051006695.1 Candidatus Nanopelagicales bacterium | reverse complement strand
CTTCGCATCGAGCTGTGCAGCGAGTTGGTCGGCGTAGTCGAATGGCTCATCTGACTTGCCCGTGGCGATGAGATGCACGTCGGCCGGCGCCACCTCGCGTGGCCAGATAAGCCCCTTGTCATCGTGCGACTGCTCGGCAATGGCGGCAACGGCGCGCGATACGCCAATCCCGTACGAGCCCATCGTCACGGTGACCAGCTCGCCTGTCTCGCCTTGAACCTTGAGCCCCATGGCTTCTGCGTACTTGCGGCCGAGTTGGAAGATGTGACCGATCTCGATACCGCGAGCCAGGGTCAATGCGCCATTGCACTCCGGGCACAGGTCACCTTCATGTACGTCGGCCACCTCGATCGTGCCATCGGCTGTGAAATCGCGGCCCGCTACGAGATCGTAGACATGACTCCCGGCGATGTCGGCGCCCGAGACCCACGCCGTTCCCTCGACCACGCGCGGGTCCACGAGGAACTCGATCCCCGCGGGCTTCGCGCGACCCAGGGCTCCGGGACCGATGTAGCCCTTGACCAAGGCGGGATGCTTGGCGAAGTCTGCCTCTTCGAATGGGCGCGCCTCCCGCGGGTGCAACACGGCTTCGAGTCGTTTTGCATCAACCTCTCGATCGCCGGGAAGGCCGATGGCCAAGGGCTTCTGCTCGCCATCAGTGTCGGTGACCATGAAGACAACAACCTTGAGCGTGTCAGCACCCGACCAGTCGCGATCATCGCGACGAAGTGCCCCGTCGGAGT
Source organism: Candidatus Nanopelagicales bacterium (assembly GCA_051006695.1). Classification (GTDB taxonomy): domain Bacteria; phylum Actinomycetota; class Actinomycetes; order S36-B12; family S36-B12; genus CAIKZY01. The sequence goes on along the minus strand of JBPCSY010000022.1, from coordinate 3,088 downwards.
TCGAGAGTGCGACGAGTTCCTCGATCGAGGCTGCGTTCGGGGTCTGCTCGACGTGAGCCGCAGGAATCGCACTGAAATCACGGGACAGCGGCACCGGCGTGACGACAGCCTCGACATTGGCGGCATAGTCACATGAGGTGCACCGAACAAAGGAGTCCTCGCCGACCACGGTGGGAGCCAGAAACTCCTCGCTCGCCGAGCCACCCATGGCACCTGACATCGCCGAAACGATCACGAACTCGAGTCCAAGACGAGTGAAGGTATCGATATACGCCTGGCGATGGCGCGCATACGAGGCGGCGAGGCCGGCATCGTCAATATCAAAGGAGTAGGAATCCTTCATCACGAACTCGCGCCCGCGCAGGATGCCCGCACGAGGACGTGCCTCGTCGCGATACTTGGTCTGAATCTGGTAGAGCGTGACAGGAAGATCCTTGTAGGAGGAGTACTCGCCCTTGACCATGAGGGTGAACATCTCCTCATGCGTCGGGCCCAGCAGGTAATCGGCATTCTTGCGATCCTGGAGTCGGAACAAGGTGTCGCCGTACTCGCTCCAGCGCCCGGTGGCCTCGTACGCCTCGCGAGGAAGAAGGGCCGGAAAGTGAACTTCCTGGAATCCCGCGGCATTCATCTCCTCGCGCACGATGCGCTCTACATTGCGGTACACCTCGTAGCCGAGCGGGAGCCAGGAGAAGATGCCGGGAGCCACGCGACGGACGTATCCGGCACGCACCAGGTAGCGATGGCTGGGAACCTCGGCGTCGGCCGGGTCCTCGCGAAGGGTGCGCAGGAAGAGGCTGGACATCCGGGTGATCACGTGTGCTCCTTTGTCGGTTGCCTGGAGGATATCGGGCAGCTTCGCCTCACTAGAAGAGCACTGTCGCGAAGGTTGCGTGCTGCCGAAAGCCACAGGACTCATATGTGCGTCGGGCGATGGTGTTGAAGTCATTGACGTAAAGGCTGACCACGGGCGCGATGTGCGTGCGCGCCAGTCTCACGGTCGCTGCCATCGCCGGAACCGAGATTCCCCGGCCGCGATGCCCGGGATCGACCCACACTCCCTGCACCTGGCAGACCATCGGAGTCGCCGCACCTACTTCTGCCTTGAAGACCACGACACCATTCTCGATGCGTCCGATCGAGCGACTTGAGCGCACGAGATCCGCAATACGCGCCTGATAGGCCATTCCTCCACCCCCCGCTACCGGCGAGACGCCTACCTCGTGAGTGAACATGTCGATGCAGGCCGGGACGATCACGTCGAGCTCATCAATTCCGATGAAGCGAACATCCGGATCAACGTCTCCTGTCGGATCCGAATCCATGACCAGCAGCGGCTGCCTGCCCCGAATCTCACGACACGGGCCCCACGAGGCTTCGAGAATTCTCCAGAGATCGAGAACTTCCTCGTCGATCCCGACAATTGAGGACGATCGTCTTCCGGTCTGGCGGAGTCGATCGGCAAATGCCGCGCGAGATGCCGGGGTACTTGCCACAGGCACGAGATTCGCCCCGACGTACAGCAGGGAGCACAGCACCTCGTCATCGTCGAAGTAACCCCACATCTCGCCACCCAGGCGCCATGGGTCGACACCCGCGTTGCGCACCCGTGAGTCGACGAAGCAATTCGAGACAGGATCCCTCGCGATGAGTTCGCGGGCATCCGAGACGTCGGTCGAGGTCAGCGCGCGTATGCGCCCCATGTTCAGCCGGCAGTCACGATCGGGGTGCCCTCGGCATCTCCCATCGACTCAGCCAACTTCATGGCCTCCTCGATCAGTGTCTCAACGATCTGCGCTTCCGGCACCGTCTTGATGACCTCGCCTCGGACGAAGATCTGCCCCTTCCCGTTGCCCGAGGCCACGCCAAGATCAGCCTCGCGCGCCTCACCCGGACCGTTCACGACGCACCCCATGACTGCTACGCGAAGCGGCACCTCAAGACCCTCGAGTCCGGCAGTGACCTGCTCGGCGAGTGTGTAGACGTCGACCTGGGCTCGGCCGCAGGACGGGCACGACACGATCTCGAGCCCGCGCTTGCGAAGGTTCAAGGACTCAAGAATTGCGTTGCCGACCTTGACCTCCTCGACCGGAGGCGCGGACAGGGACACTCGAATAGTGTCTCCGATTCCGCGTGACAGAAGTGCGCCGAACGCGACCGCCGACTTGATGGTCCCCTGGAATGCCGGACCCGCTTCGGTCACGCCGAGGTGCAAGGGGTAGTCGCACTGCTCGGCAAGCTGCATGTAGGCCTTGACCATAACCACAGGATCGTTGTGCTTGACGGAGATCTTGATGTCGCGGAAGTCATGCTCTTCGAAAAGTGACGCCTCCCAGAGGGCTGACTCGACAAGCGCCTCAGGCGTGGCCTTGCCGTACTTCTTCAGCAGCCGCGGATCCAATGAGCCGGCATTCACGCCGATACGAATGGGCGTGCCGGCATCCTTCGCCGCACGAGCGATCTCGGCGACCTTGTCGTCGAACTGCTTGATGTTGCCCGGGTTGACCCGCACCGCAGCGCAGCCGGCGTCGATAGCCGCGAACACATACTTCGGCTGGAAGTGGATATCGGCAATCACCGGGATACCGGACTTACGGGCAATCTCCGGTAACGCATCCGCATCGTCTTGACTCGGAACAGCCACGCGCACGATCTGGCAGCCAGCCGCAGTCAACTCGGCGATCTGCTGGAGTGTTGCGTTGACGTCGGAGGTCAGTGTCGTGCACATCGATTGCACGCTGATCGGGGCGTCTCCACCCACGAGCACCGGATGAGTCGGATGCTTGAGGAGCAGTTGCCGCGACACGCGACGAGGAGAAATAGTGGGAGCCGGGGTCGAGGGCATGCCGAGTTCGATACTCACCTCCTCATTATGACGGCACTGAGTTGCCTCGGCCCGCTAGCCGAGAGAGATCGGACGTACGAGGTCGGCCCAGATCACGATGACCCCCATGGCCAGCAGGATTCCGGCGACCACGTACGCCACGGGAAGCAGCCGCGCGACATCGACGGGGCCCGGATCAGGCCGACCGAAGAGTCGGGACACCCGGCGACGAGTCCCTTCATAGAGGGCGCCGGCCACATGGCC
>JBPCSY010000021.1:0-11501 GCA_051006695.1 Candidatus Nanopelagicales bacterium | reverse complement strand
ATTACACGAACTACAGGACGCGAGCCGGCAGGCTCGCGATGCCATTCACGAAGTTCGAGTTCGTGCGAATGACATCGCCGTTGCCCTCGAAGCGAATCCCCTGCTTGATCATTTCCTCGAGCAGGATCTTGATCTCAATTCGAGCCAGCGGTGCACCGAGGCAGTGGTGCGGTCCCTTGGCGCCGAAGGAGACCTGCGGCGGACGGATATCTCGAGTGATATCGAAATTAAGCGGGTTCACGAACTCGGTGTCATCGAAGTTCGCCGAGGCGTACCACATGACCACCTTGTCGTTCTCCTTGATCGACACGCCGTGGAGCACGGTGTCCTTTGTCGCGGTGCGACGCATGTACATCACCGGCGTTGCCCAGCGAATGATCTCCTCGACCGCGTTGTCGACGAGCTCTGGGCGCCGGTAGAGCAGCTCGAGCTGATCAGGGTGATGGATGAACGCATCGATGCCATTGCTGATGGCGGTACGAGTGGTCTCGTTACCGGCGAACACGAGCACGTGGAACATGTTCGTGAAGTCAAAGTCGCTTAAGGGGTCGCCGTCGTCTTCCGCCTCGACGAGGGTGGTGACGAGATCGTCCTTCGGATTCTTGGTGCGCTCTTCGCGCATCCCGCGGCCGTACTCGAAGAGTGCATGCGAGGCGGGTGAGCTAAAGGGCAGCAATTCGAGCGGTGTGGTGTTGCCGTAGGCATCGGGGGCAACACCGCTGGAGTCGATGAGCTCATCGGAGAGCTGCACCAGGTAGTCGGTGTCCTCCTCGGGCACGCCCAGGATGTTGACGATCACGCGAATCGGCAGCGGAGCCGAGATGGCCTGCACGATGTCGACACTGCCGGCCTCGCGAGCATCGCGTAGCAACTGCGCCGCGATATCGCGCGTGACTTCCTCGTAGCCCTTGACCTTGCGGCCCGTGAACGCAGGAATGCCGAGCTTGCGAAGGCGCACGTGATCGGGCGCATCGGTATCGATGATGGAGCGGCGCGCAGTCATCTGCTCTTCGGTGAGATCAGGCAGATTCGTCATGCCCCGAGCACTGGAGTAGGTGAAGGGGTCGCGGGTGACCTCGGTGACGTCGGCGTAGGTCGTCACTGCCCAGTAGGGGCGGCCTTCGTACAGGCGCTGCGCAACCGGCTCGGTGCGACGCATCTCGGCGAAGACTGCGTGCGGGATTCCGTTCGCATACGACGCCGGGTCGGTGATGTCGATATCGAGATTCGCACTCATGCCGTGGCTCCGGGAATGAGGACGAAGCGTCCGTTGACCTTGCCTTCGTGCAGACGATCGTGGGCGCTCTGCGCCTGCTCGAGGCCGATGAGCTCGACCTCGGAGTGCAGATCATGTTGCTGCGCGAGGGCGACGAGCTCGGCCAGCTGATCGCGTGAACCCCACACCGAAGTCATGAAGTGCGCTTCATGAGGAACAACCCCGAAGCCGAAGGGAATCGTGCCGCCGAAGAGTCCGACGGTCACGCTGATGCCCTGGCGTGCGACGTGATCGCGGGCGGTCTGCACCGTGGCCTCCGCACCGACGAAATCCACGACGGCCGTGAACGTGCCCTCCACCTCGCCGGGAGCAACAGCCGAGTCAGCACCGAGTTGAAGCGCGAGTTCGCGCTTCTGTGGTGAGGCATCGACGACAACGATCTCGGCCTCGGAGCGGATTCGCAGGAACTGCAGCCCGTACTGGCCGAGACCTCCGGCACCGATGACAAGTGCTCGCGGATGCGGCACGCCCTTGCTTGGCGCTGCGGCAAGGAAAGGCAGGGTGTGATCGACAGCGCGGTACGCGGTCAGGCCACCACAGGCCAGCGGTGCTGCCTTGGCGGGGTCGAGGTTGCCGATAGGCACGAGGTAGTAGTCGTCCTTCACCCAGATGCGGTCGGCGTAGCCCCCAGGGGTGAACAGACCGATCTCCTGGCTGTTGGGGCAGATCATTTCCTGCTGCGAGGCGCAGGCGAAGCATCCGGGCTGGCGGCATCCCCAGCAGGCGTAGACCAAGCAGTTGCCGAGGGTCGGATGCGCAACCACGACCTCATGTCCCATGGTTACGGGCATGGGCACGGGAAAGTCTCCAGAGGACACGTGCAGGTCGGAGTGGCAGATGCCGCAGGCGAGCACCTCGAGGACGGACTGGTCGGGGCCACCAGCGGGATCGATCACCGGGTCAGGGACATCGAGTAATTCCAGAGGTGTGCCGGGCGATGTCAGGACAACGGCGCGCATCGGGCCTACTTTCTGCGATATTTCCCCATCGGGGGCCTAATCCGAGACTACATTTATCAAGTATCCATTTCACCATTTTGGAGGATTCATGTCCTGGGACCCCGCCGAGCGCGATCGTGTTGCCGCCCTGTGCGAGGAGCACGGCGTGCACACTGTCGAGTGCGTCATCGTCGACAGCTGGGGCATGCCCCGTGGCAAGCGCCTGCCGGTCAAGCAATTCCTGCGCGGCTCTGGATATGCCATCGCCAGCGTCGTCTACAGCTGGGATCCCACCTGCTTCATCTTCGACACCCCCTGGGTCTCGGTGGATGGCGGCGTTCCCGACATGCATGCGATCCCCGATCTCTCCAGCTTCCGCATTGCCGGCTGGACCGAAGGCGTCGCCATCGTCATGTGCGACACGGTGAACGTCGACACCCATGAGCCCATTGCCATGGATGCGCGCAACATGCTCAAGAAGCAGCTCGCCCGCGCAGAGTCGATGGGCTTCGGAGTCGATGCGGCATCTGAACTCGAGTGCCACTTCTTCACGGAGGACTGGAAGCCGATCTACGACGACATCAACTGCTACTCCATCTACCGCGGCTGGGTGATGGAGCCGTTCATGCTCGACATCCGCGAGTCGCTGCGGAAGACCGGCATTGAGGTCGAAGCCTGCAATGTCGAATACGGCCCCGGCCAGACCGAGATCAACGTGCGCTACGGCCCGATGCTGAAGATGGCTGACGACACCATCTACTTCAAGTACATCGTGCGCCTGTGCGCGAAGCGCCACGGACTGAACGTCACCTTCATGGCGAAACCGTTCATCTCCGAGGCCGGCAATGGAATGCACATCCACCAGTCGCTGACCAAGGACGGCAAGAACGCCTTTGCCGCTCAGGACGAAGACACGGTGCTCGGCAATGCGCTGATGCGCAAGTACCTCACCGGTTTGCTGGCGCACCATAAGGAACTGCAGCTGATCATGACCCCGACCATCAGCGGCTACAAGCGACTGCAGGATTACTCCTTCTCGCCGACCCAGGTCACCTGGGGTCTTGATCACCGACTCGTCGGAGTGCGCTCCATCGTTGGAGCCGGTGCTGCGAATCGCCTTGAAGCGCGATGGGCGGCAGCAGACGCGAATCCATACCTGGTATTCGCAGGTGTTCTGGCTGCAGGGCTCGACGGCATCGAGAACGACTACGAGCTCATGCCGCAGACCACGGGCGACCCTCATGCCGATGAGCGATGGGAGCGACTGCCCACCAGCATCGACGGGGCGATCGACAACTTCGACACCGCCTTCACCCGCTCGGTCTTCGGCGACACCTTCGTTGAGAACTTCACGATCATGCAGCGTCGTGAATTCGACGAGTTCACCGCGAATGCCGAGCACGGCGACGACGTCAGCGAGTGGGAGCTCAAGCGCTATCGGGCCGTCATCTAGATGGCTCGCGTACTCCTCATCAGCCATGAGCCTGAAGCTGCGCCCGGCCTCATCGGCGAGCTACTCGCCGAGCACGGTCACGACGTTCAGCGGCACATAGTGCTCACCGACCCGCAGAACCCCGATGTCGACTTCCCCGACGTCAATGAGTTCGATGCGGTCATCGCCTTTGGCTCCTTCTCCAATGTGTATGACGAGAACTCGCGGCTGTGGGTCGAGCCGGAGATCGAATTGATCCGCACCACCATGCGCGATGACGTGCCCTACCTCGGCCTGTGCTTCGGCGGCCAGCTGCTCACCGAGAGCCTCGGCGGACATGTCGAAAAGGCACCGCACGGCAGCGAGGAGATCGGCCTGCTCAGCATTGAGCCGGCCGGGGCGGATCTGCCTATCCCGCAGGGCCCGTGGTTCACCTGGCATGAGGACCGCATGGTGCTGCCCGGGGATGTCGAGGTTCTCGCGCGGACAGACGATGCGATCCAGCTCTTCCGCAAGGGCCGCGCTGTCGGTACGCAGTTCCACCCCGAGGCGAATGTCGAACTTGTCTCCGACTGGGCGCGCCTGGGCCCCGATCACATCCCGTCGTACACCTCAGCCGATCAGCTCATCGGTGACCTGGCAAAGGCAAGTGCCGTAACGCGCGCCAACTGCGAGGTCCTGCTCGAGTGGTTCCTGCGAGATATTGCTGAGGTACATGCGTGAGCGCACCCCTCGACGGAATTGTCGTCGTCTCACTTGAGCAGGCGATCTCAGCCCCCTTCGCCACGCGACAGCTTGCAGACCTCGGTGCGACAGTCATCAAGATTGAACGCCCCGAGGGTGACTTCGCCCGAGCCTATGACAGCAATGTTCAGGGGGAGTCTGCTTTCTTCGTATGGGCGAACCGCGGCAAGCAGTCAGTGGTACTTGACATCAAGAATGTCGATGACCTTGCCACCTTCTGGGCTTTGGTCGCCGGTGCTGACGTCTTCATGCACAACATCGCCCCGGCTTCGGCTGCTCGACTCGGTATCGATGCGCAGACCCTGCACGCGAAATATCCGTCGTTGATCGCCTGCGAGGTCTCCGGCTACGGCCCCGGCGGCCCGCGCAGTGATGACAAGGCCTATGACCTCGCGATCCAGGCTGAGGCAGGCGCTTTCAGCGTCACCGGTGATGCGGAGATGAGCAAGGTCGGATTCTCCGTCGCAGATATCGCGTCGGGCATGTACGCACTGTCCGGCGTGCTCGCGGCACTGGTGCGCCGCGATCGCACCGGCGAGGGTGCCGCCATCGGCGTCTCGATGCTCGACTCGCTCACCGAATGGATCTCGGCACCGCTGTACGCCGCAGCTCATGGCGGCGGTCAGACCCCGCGCACCGGACGTCGCCATCATGCGATCGCCCCTTATGGCACCTTCGGCCTTTCGGATGGGCGCACCGTGCTGCTCGCGATTCAAAACGATCGCGAATGGGCGGCATTCGCGGCACAGGTACTCGCTAATGGCGCGCTAGCCACTGACGCGCGTTTTGCCACCAATGCCGCGCGCATCGCGAATGTCGACGAACTCGAAGCGGTGATCTTGGCGCGCTTCGCTGACGTGCCGGCCGATGAGATTCGCGCGAATCTGGCAACCGCCGGCATCGCGACAGCGAACGTCAACGACCTCGAACAGGTGTGGCAGCACGAGCAATTGCGAGCACGTGATCGGTTCGCCGGTGTCGACCTGCCGAATGGTCGTATCGAGATGCTGAAGTCACCATTCGACATCAGCGAATGGACTGCGGGGGCACAGTCGGTTCCTGCGCTCGGCGAGCATGATGAGGCGACTGTTCGCCGCATCATCGAGACCGACTAGTACGACTTCGGAAGCCCGAGCACGTGCTGGCCGACATAGGCGAGCACGAGATTGTTGTTGATCGGCGCCACCTGGTAGAGCCGGGTCTCACGGAACTTGCGCTCGATGTCGTACTCGACAGCAAAGCCGAAGCCGCCGTGCGTATCGAGTGCGGCATTGGCAGCAGCCCACGAGGCCTCTGAGGCGAGCAGCTTGGCCATATTGGCCTCAGCCGCGCACTTCACGTGAGCGTCATATTTCGCGGCAGCGTCAAAACGCACGAGATCAGCGGCGCGTAGCTGCGCGTATGCCTTGGCGAGCGGGAACTGGACGCCTTGATTCGAGCCGATCGGCTTGTCGAAGACCACGCGCTCATTGGCGTAGGCCACAGCCTTCTCCAGCAGGAAGCGCCCGTCACCGATGCACTCCGAGGCGATAAGAATGCGCTCGGCATTCATGCCGTCGAGGATGTAGCGGAAGCCCTTGCCTTCCTCGCCGACCAGCGCATCTGCGGGGATGATGACGTCATCGAGGAAGACCTCGGTGGTGTTGTGATTCATCATCGTCTTGATGGGCTTGATCGTGATGCCCTCGACCTCGCGCATGTTGATCAGAAAGGTCGACAGGCCGTCGGTGGGCTTCTCGCACTCGTCATAGGGAGTCGTGCGCGCGAGCAGCAGCATGAGATCGGAGTACAGGGCGCGGGAGGTCCAGATCTTCTGGCCATTTATTCGCCAGCCCTCGGGTACGCGCTCGGCCTTGGTGCGAATGCGCGTGGTCTCGGAGCCGGCACCGGGCTCGGTGACTCCGAAGGCCTGCAGGCGTAGGGCGCCGTTGGCGATCTGCGGCAGGTACTGCTGCTTTTGCTCGGCGCTGCCGTGGCGCAGGATCGTGCCAATCACGTACATCTGCGCATGGCAGGCCGCGGGGTTGCCACCGGAGGCTGAGATCTCCTCCATGATGATCGAGGCCTCGGTGAGGGTGGCTCCGCCGCCGCCGTACTCCTCGGGGATCAGGGCTGCCAGGTATCCCGCCTGGGTGAGGGCGTCGACGAACTCCTGCGGGTAGGTTTCAGGCTCGAGCCCGCGCCAGTACTCGCCGGGGTAGGCCTCGCAGATCTCGCGCACGCCGGCGCGAAGGTCGTCATACTCGGGAATATCGGTCAGCTTCACAGGCTATTTGTATCATTTATCAGAAATCTGGGCAGGAGGAATCGAGGCAAAGGATGCGGTCGACCGCGTGCCGAGGCGGCGCAATCTCGCCGATGACGTCGCCGACTACATCCGCGAGGGGATTCTCACCGGCCGGATGCGCCCGGGCACCCGCGTGGACCAGGACGCCATTGCTGTGGAACTCGGGGTCTCCCGCCTACCGGTTCGCGAGGCGCTGATCGCCCTCGATCAGGAGGGCCTGATCGCCACTATCCCGCGCCGCGGGTCACGGGTCCAACAGCTTTCGCCCGACGACATCATCGATCACTATGAGCTCTTCGGTCAGGTGGCCGGGCTCGCTACCGCTCGCGCGGTCACGCGCATCGACGATGCCGGCGTCGCCAGGCTTGCCGAACTGCACACACAGATGGAAGCCACGCCTGACAAAGCGGAGCGTCAGCGTCTGAACTTCGAGTTCCACCGGACGATCAACACGGCTGCGGGCAGTAAGCGCATCAACTCGATGCTGCGCCTTCTGTCGAAGTCACTGCCGATGCCGTACGTCGACTTTCCGGATGAGTGGCTGCACGATGCGAGTGAGCAGCACGACGAGATCATGGCTGCGTTCGCCAGGCGCGACTCGGCTGCGGCGCAGCGAGCGATGCAGAACCACATCAGCTCAAGCGGGCGGCATGCGATTGACGTACTGACCGCTATGGGATTCTTCGAGCCGATCGAATCCGACGACTGATCAGCGTGATCGCTCGGCCAGGTAGACACCGCCGAGCACGAGTGCGCCACCGGCGATCTGAATCGGTGTCAGAACCTCGCCGAGGATGATCCACGCGATAACTGCCGCGAGAATCGGCTCGGTCATTCCGATGGCGGAGACCTGTGACGCATTGATGTTCCGCAGCGCCGACACTTCAAGCCAGAACGGAACGGCGGTGCCGATCACGATCATCCAGATGGCCAGTGACCAGAGCGGCAATCCGCTCTCGGCGAGTCCGACCGATTCCGTCGGATGCAGGAGCTCGGCCCACGGGAAAGTCCACCACGGCTGCACGATTGCCCAGAACGCCGCGGCGATCGCGAATCCCCACATGGTGACAGAGACAGAATCCCGATGGAAGGGAGAGCTCACGGCCTTGTCGCCGGAGATGTAGTACACGGCCAATGCCGCGGCGGCCCCGAATCCGCAGGCGACGCCGATCGGATTGAGGCTGAAGCCGCTCCACACTTCGGCGACGAGTGCGAGCCCGCCCAACGCGAGTACGAGTCCGAGCCACACCCCTCGGCCCACGAATCGATGCATCCCGAATTTCCAGTAGAGCGCCACCATGATCGGCGCCGTGAACTCGAGAAGCAGCGCGATGCTGATCGGCAGGCGTGAGATGCCCATGAAGTAGAGCAATTGAGTGAACGTCACTCCGATGAGACCGAAAGCGAGGAGCGTGGGCCACTCGGCCCGCTTGACCTTGAAGGCCGATGGGCGGGTGAGCGCAAGAACCACGCCGATGATCACGAAGGCTGCGGTGACCCTCAGTTGAGCCAGGCGCGTGGCTTCGAAACCGCTGAGCAGCAGTGACTTGGAGACCGTCGCATTCGTAGCGAAGCAGACGGCGGCAATGATGACGAGTGCGTAGCCCAGCCGAGCATTCGGCCGATGGGCGAGTGGCCCACCGGGAAGGACTTCAGCGAGATCGCTCACGCCCCGGCAGCCCGGTAGACCCCCATGGTCTGCTCTGCGATTGCCGCCCAGCCGAAGTCTGCAACAGCACGATCGCGACCAGCCTTGCCCATTGCCTTTGCGCGCAACGGATCTGCCGCCATCGCATTGACAGCATCGGCGAAGGCATGCTCGAAGCCGGTCAATGAGTCGGGAGTGAACGGCACCAGGGTGCCGGTGACTCCGTCGACAACAACCTCGGGGATTCCGCCCACGGCGCTGGCAACCACTGCGGTCTCGCACGCCATGGCCTCGAGATTGACGATGCCCAACGGCTCGTAGATCGAGGGGCATACGAAGGCGAGTGCGTGGGAGAACAGTTGGATCAGTTGCGGACGCGCTGCTTGCTCCTGAATCCAGATCACCGAGTCATCGCCGCGCAGCTCGCGCAGTGATGCCACGGCGTTCGCAACCTCGACGCCGATCTCCGGCGTGTCGGGCGAGGACGCGCACAGGACCAGTACCACGTCATCGTCGAATCGCCGAGCGGCATTCAGCAGGTGCATGATGCCCTTCTGCCGAGTGATGCGGCCGACGAAGAGCACGTAGGGCCGTGTCTGGTCGATGCCGTACTGCTCGAGCGCTGAGGTATCGGGATCATGGCGATAGACATCGGTCGGCACGCCGTTGTGCACTACGTGCACCTTCGATGGATCGATGCTCGGGTACGACGCGAGCACGTCGGCACGCATCCCATTGCTTACCGCGATGATGGCCTGCGCATCGTTGTACGCCGTGCGCTCAACCCACGAGGAGACGCGGTAGCCCCCTCCGAGCTGCTCCTCCTTCCACGGTCGCATCGGCTCGAGTGAGTGCGCGGTGATGACGTGGGGGACACCATGCATGAGACCACCGACCTGGCCGGCGAAGTTGGCGTACCAAGTGTGCGAGTGCAGGATGTCGACTCCGGCCGTGGCCTGCACCATGTCGAGATCGACGCCCAGCACCTGGAGGGCAGGGTTGGCGCCCTCGAGGAAGCCGGGAACGGGATGCGCGATGGCATCGGGACGCGGAGCGCCGAAGCAGTGCACCTCTACTTCGGCCAGGTGGCGAAGCTGCGCGACTAGTTGGTCAACATGCACCCCGGCGCCGCCATAGATCTCCGGGGGCCATTCGCGGGTGAGCATTCCAATGCGCATGGCAGGAGCCTAACGCCGCTCGAGACGGGTGCCGGATTCTCAATGTTCTGAAAGTTCTCGCGGAGTTCTCCCCTCGGCCTCCTGGAGTCACTACTGTTTCAGATGTGACGATGTCTCCCCATGTGCTCTGCATTGTCCTTGCGGGTGGCGAGGGCAAGAGACTCATGCCTCTGACCGCCGACCGGGCCAAACCCGCGGTGCCCTTTGGCGGCTCGTACCGCCTGGTCGATTTCGTTCTCTCCAACCTCATCAACGCCGGCCTTCGCCGCGTCTGCGTGCTGACGCAGTACAAGTCCCACTCCCTCGACCGGAACATCACCACGACGTGGCGCATGCCCACGCTGCTCGGTGACTACGTGACCCCGGTACCTGCGCAGCAGCGCCTCGGACCACGCTGGTACACCGGATCCGCCGACGCGATCTTCCAGAGCCTGAACCTGGTGTACGACGAGAGCCCCGAGTACGTCGTGGTGTTCGGAGCCGACCACGTCTATCGCATGGATCCCATGCAGATGATCGAAGCTCACATCGACTCCGGCGCCGGCGTCAGCGTGGCTGGCATTCGCGTGCCCAAGGCCGAGGCGCGTGACTTCGGTGTGATCGAGACATCCCCCGACGGACGCAAGATCACGCGATTCCTGGAGAAGCCCGCGAGTCCGCCCACCATCCCCGGCGATGATGAGCACTGCTTCGCATCTATGGGCAACTACGTTTTCACCACTGAGGTTCTTCTTGAGGCACTGCGCACTGATGCCGCAGACGAGACATCCATTCATGACATGGGCACCAACATCATCCCGATGCTCACGGCGACCGGTCAGGCCTTTGTCTACGACTTCGACCAGAACATCGTGCCCGGCGCGACCGATAGGGACACGGGCTACTGGCGCGATGTAGGAACTCTTGACAGTTATCACGATGCGCACATGGATCTGGTGTCCGTGCACCCGATCTTCAATCTCTACAACCGCCGCTGGCCGATCCTGTCGAACCTTCCCTCGCTTCCCCCGGCGAAATTCGTCGAGGGCGGCAACGCTCACGAGTCAATGGTCGGTTCAGGCACGATCGTCTCCGGGGCTCACGTGCGCACCTCTGTACTCGCCTCGAGCGTGTATGTCGACTCCGGTGCCTATGTCGAGGGCAGCGTGGTGATGCCAGGTGTGCGCATCGGTCGGAATGCCGTCGTCCGACGAGCGATTCTCGACAAGAACGTCGTCATCCCCGACGGGGCGCAGATCGGAGTCGATCTCGAGCGCGACCGCGAGCTCTACACCGTCAGCGAGGGCGGCATCGTGGTCATCGGCAAGGGCGTGACCGCGGCTCTGTGAGCCACGCGCATACTTGGCAAGTGACTTCCATGACCTGGCGTGCGGTGCGGAACCTTGCCGTGGCCATTGCCTCCCTCGCCGTCCTGGCCTCGGGCCTGTCGGAGGCCCAGGCCGGCGCACCACGAATCGTGGGCGGAGGTCCGATCGACATCACCGCGGCGCCCTGGCAGGTGCTGCTGCGCATCAATAATGCGACTCAGTGCGGTGGCGCGATCATCAGTGACTCCTGGATCCTGACCGCGGCACACTGCTTGAACGGCGTGGGCCCCGGCCAGGTCGAGGCATTCGTCGGGGTGACGGATCAAAATCGTCTCTCCCGCGAACAGCAGGTGCAGGTGTCCCAGGTGATCGTCAATCCCGGCTGGAATCCCTCTAACTACTCCAATGACCTGGCCCTGATCGGCCTTGCTGCCCCGGTCGTGACGAGTGCCTCGGTGCAGCACGTGTCCCTTCCACTCGTGCAGGACGCCACCACCTGGCCGGCCCTGGGGGAGCAGGGCACCATCAGTGGATGGGGCACCACCACGGTGAGCGGCTCCTCGTCCCCGATCCTTCGCGCGGCGACCGTGCAGATCCTGTCGTCGCCTACGGATCCGAAGTGCGGCGAATACGGCAGCAGTTTCACCCCGGGCAATCACGTCTGTGCAGGCATTCCGCAGGGAGGGGTCGA
>JBPCSY010000020.1:0-4335 GCA_051006695.1 Candidatus Nanopelagicales bacterium | reverse complement strand
TACGGCTACGCGATCAATGGCGATGTCTATTTCGACGTGCGCAAGTTCGTCGGCTACGGCAGCCTCAGCGGTCAGAAGATCGACGACATGCTCGCGTCACCCGACTCCGAGGCTCAGATCAAGCGCGACCCGCGCGACTTCGCGATGTGGAAGAGCGCTAAGCCCGACGAGCCGTACTGGGATACCCCGTGGGGCCCGGGTCGCCCGGGATGGCACATCGAGTGCTCGGCGATGGCCAACAAGTACCTAGGCGCGCAATTCGACATTCACGGTGGCGGACTCGACCTCGTCTTCCCGCATCATGAGAATGAGATCGCTCAGTCAAAGGCTGCCGGCGATCAGTTCGCGAACTTCTGGCTCCACAATGCCTGGGTCACCACCGCGGGCGAGAAGATGAGCAAGTCACTCGGAAACTCACTCCTCGTCGACGAGATCGTGCAGCGCGTGCGCCCCGTCGAACTTCGCTACTACCTGGTCGGTGCTCACTACCGCTCGATGCTCGAGTACTCCGACGAATCGGTGAAGGAAGCCGGTCAGGGCTACCGGCGCATCGAGGGCTTCCTGCAACGTGCATTCGAGGCGCTCGGCTCCGATGAATCACTTCTCGATGTCACTGCATCGTCGAATGGCTCGGGCCCGTCGCTTCGCCCTGCTGACTTCGATGCCGCAATGGATGATGATCTTTCCGTGCCCGCGGCAATGGCCGTGATGCACGAAGCCGTGCGCGAGGGCAACGCAGCACTGACCGCGGGTGACACGGCGGCGGTGCGTGAAGTTTTCGTTTCGGTGCTCGCCATGGTCGACGTGCTCGGCGTGAACCCATGGGCGTGGGCCTCGACATCCACCGATACCGATACCTCACGCTCCACCATCGACGCACTCGTGCGCGTCGCACTCGATCAGCGCCAGGAGGCGCGTGCTCGCAAGGACTTTGCCGCAGCGGATGCCATTCGCGACGGCCTTGATGCCATCGGTATCAAGATCGAGGACACCGCCAGTGGTGTCCGCTGGAATCTGGAGGCGTAATGGCAGGCAATTCACAGCGCAAGGGAGCCATGCGCAATCCGGGCACCAAGAAGGGCCCGACCGTCGGTACCGGAGGCGCTCGTCGCAAGGGCCTGCAGCCCAAGGGGCCGACCCCCAAGGCAACCGAGCGCCCGCATCACCCCGCTGCGCGCCGTGAGCGCGCTGCTGCCCGTCGTGCAGATGAGGCGGCAGGTAAGAAGATTAACAAGCGCACTGGTGTCGCAGCCGCAGGCCGTGCCTCAGGCCCGCGCAAGCGTCCGACCGCTGATGGCGGCGGCTTCCTCATGGGCCGCAACTCGGTTGTCGAAGCACTGCGCGCGAAGATTCCTGCGAAGGCGCTCTACGTGCAGGTCAAGACTGAGGCTGATGATCGCTGGCGTGAGGCTCTCAAGCTCGCAACGGCCTATCGCATCCCCATCATGGAGGTCACTCGCACTGATCTCGATCGCATGACCGACACGGGAGTCCATCAGGGCCTGGTGCTTTCGGTTCCGGCCTACGAGTACACCGAGCTCGATGAGATGAAGACCGCGACTGTCCTGGTCGCACTCGACGGTGTTACCGATCCGCGAAATCTGGGCGCCATCGCGCGTTCGGCCGCCGCCTTCGGCGCCGGCGGCATCGTGATCCCGTCACGTCGCTCCACCGGTGTTACCCCGGGTGCCTGGAAGACCTCAGCCGGCGCGCTCACCCGCGTCCCCGTTGCCCAGGTCACCAATCTCACCCGCGCACTCCAGGGTTTGCAGAAGGCCGGTTACACGGTCATTGGTCTTGCCGCGAATTCCGGCACCTCTCTGCAGGATCTCGATCCGGCGATCCTGGGCGGAAACATCGTTATTGTCGTGGGCTCCGAGGGCCAGGGTCTTGGCCGGTTGGTCAGCGAGACCTGCGACTGGCTCGTGGGCATTGACATGGACAGCAAGACGGAGTCACTCAATGCCGCGGTAGCCACGAGTATCGCCTTGCACGCCGCATCGCTTGCCCGACGTTGATCTAGCGCGCCACAGCAGCCGGGTCTGCATCGATCGATTGCTTGATGCGCTTGCTGAGAATCGATGAAGCCAGTGGGAACACCAGGACTGTGAGCGCACCGGCGCCCACGAGCGCAGCAGCGCTCGAGGTCGTCATGGCCCCTGCGTCAACCTCGATGGTGGTCAGCGCGACGATGATCGGCAATGCCGTGCCGACCAGAAGTGCGAAGGATGCCCGTTCGGCAAAGTCCGGAATCGCCTTTCGATAGATCACGAACTGAGGTACTGCTCGCACCAGGAAAAGTGCCACGAAGGCGAGGATCATCGGCAAGGGATTCGCGATGATCGAGTCGACATCGAGCTTCGCGCCCGAGACTACGAAGAAGATCGGAACGAAGAAGCCGAATGCGACTGCCTCGAGTCGAACTTCCAGAGGTGACTCCTCCACTCGCGGCACGATCCGACGGGCGAGGATGCCTGCGATGAAGGCGCCGAGCACGGCATCGAAGCCGAGGCCGATGGCCAATCCGAGGAAGAGCACGATGATCAGCATCGACAGGCGCACGCCGGTCTGCGAGCTCGTGCTGTACCCGCCGAAGACGATCACGCGAATTCTCTCGGTTTTCAGGACGCGCGAGAGAGCACCGATGATCGTGGCGATCACGAAGAAGAGCACCAGGGTGAGCAGCGCGGCCCAGGAGGAACGGGTGCTCAGGAATACGGCGATCGCGATGATCGGCCCGAACTCGCCCCAGGCCCCGGCCCCCATGAAGTAGGTACCGAAACGCCCACCGAGGCTGCCGTTATCCCGAAGGATCGGCAGCAGGGTGCCGAGCGCCGTGGAGGTGAGCGCAATGGCGAAGCCCGCGAAGTCCTTGATCACCCCACTGGCAGCGAGAAGTGCACTCAGCCCGAGAGCGAGCAGGATCGAGGTGATCCACCCGCCGGCTGCCAGCTTCCCGCTTCGACCGCGCATCGACCGGCCCTCGAGCTCCATTCCCGCGAGGAAGAACAGCAGGCCAAGACCCAGTTCGGACAGCAGGGCGATCGGGTCATCGATCGTGATCAATCCGAGCACACTCGGACCGCAGACGATGCCGCCGGCAAGAAGCAGGACGACCTGGGCGACCTTGATGCGCAGCATGCCGACCAGGATCGGGACTCCTGCTGCGATGGCCGTGATCACGATCAGGGAGGCGAGTTCGGCCTTCACGCGTCAGCCTCGGGCGGTAAAACGATGCGTAGCTCAGCGGTGTCATCGCTGGGAGTGCCGAGTCGGGAGCCGAGCACGGCTGATTCATCAGGTTTGTTGGGAAGCACCGTCAGAACATAGTGGGCAATCGCGGTCTCAAAAGGCACGCTCGCCAGAGCCTGCTCGGACATGAACCAGCGATGCTCCAGCACTTCATGGAAGATCTCCGCAGGCTCGAGCTTGCCGCGCAGATTCTTGGGCACGGCAGCCATCACACGCTCGAACCGCTCATTGACCCAACGATGAGCCGCGACTTCCTCGCTGTCGGTGTCGAGTCCGATCTTGACCCGGAATGAGTCGAGATCATTGAGAAGCCGACGAGCCTGGTTCTCTTCCACGTCGAGACCGGTCAGAAGAAGCAGCCGGCGCGAATGATGACCAGCGTCAACGACCTTGGGCTGCACCCTGACGTGATCGCCATCCTCCTGAGTGCTCACCTGCAATTCAGCGACGTCAAAGCCAAGATCATTCAGGCGACGCATGCGCGCCTCGAGTTGATACCGATCCTCACGACTGATGATGAGTTCTCCGGTGATCTCCTCCCAGAGGGCGTCGTAACGGGTGCGAAGCCCGACTCCGGTGACGAGCGGATCTATCCCCTCGTGAAGGCGACCGCCTGACTGAAGGTCGAGGAGCTCGCCGGCGACATTGATCGCAGCCGTCTCGAGATCGAACTCGCGCTGTCCTGCGCTCAGGACATCGTGGAGCTCACCTGTCTCGGCATCGACGAGGTAGGCCGCGAATGCCCCGGCATCCCGGCGAAAGAGCGTGTTCGAGAGCGAGCAGTCATTCCAGCTGAAGCCGACGAGGTGGAGGCGCACGATCAGCACGGCGAGTGCATCGAGCAATCGGCCGGCGGTATCGAGGCGAAGACTCGATCCGAACAGGGCTCGGTACGGCAGCGAGAATTCCAGGTGCTTGGTGATGAGAATGGCCGGCAGGTCCTCGCCGGCCTTGTCGACTCGGCCGGCGATCACACCAATGGGTTCGACAGTGGGAACACCGAGGCGCTGAAGATCGAAGAGCAGTCCGTACTCGCGATCGGCGAAGAGCTCCTCCACCTCCTTGACCGCGTACACGACGTGG
>JBPCSY010000019.1:0-2951 GCA_051006695.1 Candidatus Nanopelagicales bacterium | reverse complement strand
GTCGTGGACCTGGCAGTTGCGGGCTGCGTGAACACGATGCCCGAACCCACCCTTGATGCGGTGCGTGATCATGGCCGGTTCCGAGGCGACACCGTTACCGGTACCGCGGCTCAGTCGCGCGATGAACTCACCGCCCTTGCTGCCCTCGGTATCTACATAGCCGAGGTGTGCGACCTCCTCGAGGCTGAGGGTGTTCAGAAATTCATCGATTCCTGGGAGTCACTGCGCACCACGGTGGCCTCGGCAATGGCCGCAGGTTGATCACCGGCTCAATCATGTCGAATCCGCTACGCGATCCCCTCGATCAGCGACTGCCCAGGATTGCCGGACCCTGCGGGCTGGTTCTGTTCGGCGTTACCGGTGATCTGTCGCGCAAGAAGGTCATGCCTGCGATCTATGACCTCGCCAATCGAGGATTGCTGCCGCCCGGTTTCGCACTCGTCGGCTTTGCGCGGCGAGACTGGGCGGACGAGGACTTCGCCAAGATCGTGCACGACTCCGTGCGCGAGCATTGCCGCACCCCATTCCGCGAGGAGATCTGGGATCAGCTTGCCCAAGGTATCCGATTCGTCGCGGGTGATCTCGACGATGCCGAGGCATACGAGCGACTCAAGACGGTAGTCGACGATCTAGATGCTCACCGCGGCACCGGCGGCAATCATGCGTTCTATCTATCGATTCCACCCGGACTCTTCCCCGTGGTCCTCTCTCACCTGAAGACCTCGGGCTTGGCAGAGAGTGCTGGCGATTCCTGGCGTCGAGTAGTGATCGAGAAGCCCTTCGGTCACGATCTAGAGTCGGCTGTAGAACTCAATCGTGTCGTCGGAGAGGTGTTCGACTCCGGCTCGGTCTTCCGAATCGATCACTACCTGGGCAAGGAGACCGTCCAGAACATCCTCGCCGTGCGCTTTGCCAATGCCATGTTCGAACCACTCTGGAACTCCAACTACGTCGACAACGTGCAGATAACCATGGCCGAGGACATAGGTATCGGTGGCCGTGCAGGGTATTACGACGGCATCGGGGCTGCTCGCGATGTCATCCAGAACCACTTGCTGCAGTTGCTCGCCCTTACGGCCATGGAGGAGCCGCTGTCCTTTAGTGCCGACGACGTGCGCGCGGAGAAGGTCAAGATTCTCTCTGCAGTCAGACTGCCCCGCGATCTTGGATTGCACACCTCTCGAGGGCAATACGCGGAGGGCTGGCAGGGCGGCATTCATGTGCCCGGCTACCTGCAGGAGGAAGGAATCAGCCCTGACTCCACGACTGAGACGTATGCGGCGATCCGCCTCGACGTCGATAACCGGCGTTGGGCCGGAGTTCCGTTCTACCTGCGCCCCGGCAAGCGACTCGGACGTCGCGTCACCGAGGTCGCGGTTGTCTTCAAGCGAGCACCGCATCTGCCATTCGAGAGCACGGCCGTCGAGGAACTCAGTAACAACGCCTTCGTATTCCGCATCCAGCCGGAGGAGGGCATCACGGTCAAGTTCGGATCGAAGGTTCCCAACACCTCCTCAATTGAAGTACGCGATGTCACGATGGACTTTCAATATGGCGATTCCTTCGTCGACACGAGCCCGGAAGCCTACGAACGACTCATTCTCGACGTGCTCCTCGGCGATCCGCCTCTGTTCCCACGGCACCAGGAAGTCGAACTCGGCTGGAAGATCCTCGACCCGATCCTCGACTTCTGGGCAAGCCAGGGTGCGCCCGAGCAGTACGTCTCCGGCGGCTGGGGGCCGCACTCGGCATACGACATGCTCGCTCGCGATGGGCGCACCTGGAGGCGGCCATGATCAGGCTCGATGACACCAGCGGCTCCGCGGTCGCGGCTGCTATTGCTGCCGAGCGCCGCCGACTCGGCTCCCCCACCACTGGCATGGTGCTCACACTGCTGATCCTGAGCGACGAGGACAATGCTTCCGATGCCACTAATGCGGCTGTGGAGGCAGCTCGTCAGCATCCGATGCGCATCATCACCTTGATTCCCCGCCCCGGAAAGGTTGCCGCGCGACTCGACGCTCAGATTTCGGTCGGCGGAGATCAAGGACCAGGAGAAGTGGCAGAACTACGACTGCGCGGTGAGCTGGCCGAGTTTGCCAACTCAGTGGCAGTTCCCCTGCTGCTGCCCGATACCCCGGTCGTTGCATTCTGGCCGGGAGACTGCCCGGCCGTGCCAGCCGACGACCACATTGGCAGGCATGCCCAACGGCGTATCACTGATGCAGCAGGGTCCGGTGATCCCATTGCCGCGCTGCACGCGCGTGCCGAGGGCTATCGACCCGGTGACACCGATCTCGCCTGGGCCCGATTGACACCGTGGCGGTCAGTCCTCGCCTCGACCCTTGATCATGATGCCCCTGTCATCACGTCAGTGGTGATCGAGGCCGAGGCTGCGAACCCGAGTTCCCTGCTGCTGCAGGCCTGGCTGAAGTCGAGCCTCGGAGTGGACGTCAGCCTCGTCGAGTCAGCCGGCCCGGGCATCACCGCAGTGCGGATGCTCACCGTCGGAGGTGACATCAGCGTCAGCCGTGCCGACGGGATACACGCCGTGCTGTCGCGTCCCGGAGTGCCTGACTCGTCTATCGCCTTACGTCGGCGTGACTACGCGGCGCTGGTCTCCGAAGAACTGCGTCGTCTCGATCCCGACGAGGTGTACGGACGCACGGTTACCGGGATGTTCTCGTGAGTCACGAGATCATCCGTCACCATGACGCCGACGACTTGGCCACGGCCACTGCAGCCCGGCTCGTGACCACCATCGCGCAGTTGCAGGCAGATTACGGAAGTGCGTCGATCGTTCTCACCGGCGGACGAATTGCCGGCTCGATCCTGTTCGCTCTTGCCGACCCGGTGGCCTCGACTGCCGTCGACTGGTCGCGTCTGGATCTCTGGTGGGGTGATGAGAGATACCTGCCGGCAGGGGATGACGAACGCAACGACACTCTTGC
>JBPCSY010000018.1:0-6418 GCA_051006695.1 Candidatus Nanopelagicales bacterium | reverse complement strand
GATGTTCCCCCCGGGTGTGCCGAAGGCGATGTACGTCCTGCTCGCTCCGATCGAGCTGATCTCGAACATCCTGGTACGCCCGTTCACGCACTCCGTGCGTCTGTTCGCGAACATGTTCGCGGGCCATCTGCTCATCGCATCGTTCTCCGTGGCTGCGTTCTACCTGATCAGCGCCAGCGTGGTGGGCATCCTGGGCTCGGTCGCGTCCTTCACGGTCGCCGTCGCCCTCACCGGATTTGAGGTGCTGATCCAGGCACTTCAGGCGTACATCTTCACCCTGCTCGCCGCTGTGTACATCAACGGCGCGCTGCACGCGGAGCACTAAGAGCTCCGCACAACTGTATAACAACTTCAAGACTCATACCTTATGAACTGGCCGTCGGCCAGAAACGTATAGTAAACGACATGCTCCTTGCAGAGCTCACCGGCTCCATCGGCTCCGTCGGCTACGGCCTGGCAGCCATTGGTCCCGGCATCGGTATCGGCATCATCTTCGGCCAGGGTGTGCAGGCAATCGCCCGCCAGCCCGAGGCCTACGGCGTCATTCGCCAGAACATGCTCCTGGGCTTCGCCCTTGCTGAGGCACTCGCCCTCATCGGCTTCGTCGTTCCCTTCGTCTTCGGCAAGTAATCCCGAATTCGCACATCCACTCGTTGGACTCTGAAGGGCTAACGTCGTGACAAACGTTTTTGCAGCGGTTCTCTCCGTGGTTCCCGGTTCCGAAGGGGCCGGCGCCGAGGAGATGCCGTCGGTACTCGCGGTACCGATCGATGAACTGATCATCGGCATCATCGCCTTCCTGATCGTGTTCGGAGTGCTGGGCAAGCTGGCACTCCCGGCCATCAAGAAGACCCTTGCCGAGCGCACTGAGCTCATCGAGGGCGGCCTTGCCAAGGCTGATGAGACCCAGGCCGAGGCGCAGCGCGTCCTCGAGGAGTACAAGGCAGCACTTGCCTCGGCTCGCGAGGAAGCAGCGGCGATTCGCACCCAGGCTCAGGCAGATCGCACTGCGATCGTCGAGGAGGCTCGTAATGAGGCTCGCACGGCGGCAGCAGCGGTGACTGCAGCAGCCGAGGCTCAGATCGCAGCCGAGCGCAACCAGGCCACCTCGGCGTTGACACGCCAGGTGGGCGAGCTCGCTGTCGGCCTGGCCGGGAAGGTCGTGGGCCAGTCACTCGAAGACGACGCACGCGTCCGCGCCACCGTCGATGCCTTCATCAGCGACCTCGAGCAGCAGGCGGCACGATGATGATCGGAGCTAGCCGCGGATCCCTCGCACGCCAGTCGGAGGCACTCGATTCCCGTCTCGGGAACTCGGGCGCTGCCGGGCTTGCGGCTGATCTGCTGTCCGTGTCCGGCCTGCTCGATACCGAGAAGCAGTTGCGCAATGCGCTCGCTGATTCGGGTCAGCCGGCCGCCGGTCGTCAGGCTCTGGCTCGCCAGATCTTTGGTGGTCGCGTCGGAGAGCTCGCGGTCGATGTCCTTGCTGACGTGGTGGCCGAGCGCTGGTCGAATGACCAGGATCTCCTGCTCTCCATCGAGCAGCTCGCCTTCCAGGCGGCATTCGCGGGAGCTGCAGTTGATGGCACCCTGGACTCGACCGAGGAGGAGCTCTTTCTCTTCGGCCGCGCCCTGGACGCCTCATCTGAGCTGCAGATGGCCCTGACCGATCCGGCGCAGCCGGCCGCGGTCAAGGCACGCATCGTTCGCGATCTCATCGGGTCACGCACCAGTGCGACGACGACTCAGGTTCTCGAATACGCGGTCGGCCATCTCCATGGCCGTCGCATCGACTCAGTCGTCGATGTGCTCTGCGAGCTCGCTGCCACCCAGCGCCAGAAGCTCATTGCTGAGGTTCGCGTGGCCGCACCCCTGACCGACGAGCAGAAGCAGCGCCTCACGGCAGCACTGAGCACGCTCAAGGGCCGCACCGTTCGCCTGAACGTCGCGGTCGATCCGTCCGTCCTGGGCGGCGCACACGTCAAGGTCGGCGATGAGGTTATCGACGGCACTGTCGCGTCCCGCCTGGAGCAGGCACGCCGAGCAATCCTCGGTTAAGCACCACCCGCACGACCGCACGCCACACAGAAACGACAGATTCCCGCGCTAGCGGGCCGAGAAAGAGAGCAGGACCCCATGACGGAGCTGACGATCCGACCGGAAGAGATCCGGGATGCGATCGAGCGGAACGTCGCGGCGTACTCGCCGGAGACAGCTCGTGAAGAGGTTGGTCGCGTCATCGAGACCGGTGACGGCATCGCACGCGTGGAAGGCCTCCACTCGGCAATGACCAACGAACTGCTGGAGTTCGAGGGCGGCCTTCTCGGCGTAGCCCTGAACCTCGACGTTCGCGAGATCGGTGTCGTGCTCCTCGGCGACGGCTCGAAGATCGAGGAAGGCCAGGCCGTGCGTCGCACCGGCGAGGTCCTCTCGGTTCCCGTCGGCGATGCCTTCA
This sequence comes from Candidatus Nanopelagicales bacterium, assembly GCA_051006695.1. GTDB lineage: Bacteria > Actinomycetota > Actinomycetes > S36-B12 > S36-B12 > CAIKZY01. The sequence goes on along the minus strand of JBPCSY010000018.1, from coordinate 3,963 downwards.
TGGGCCGCGTTGTTGATCCGCTGGGTAATCCGATCGACGGCCTCGGCCCGATCGCTGCCGAGGGTCGCCGTGCACTCGAGGTGCAGGCACCGACAGTCGTCGAGCGCCAGCCCGTCAAGGAGCCGCTGCTGACCGGCATCAAGGCCATTGACGCCATGACCGCCATCGGCCGCGGCCAGCGCCAGCTGATCATCGGTGACCGCCAGACCGGCAAGACTGCCGTCTGCCTCGACACCATCCTCAACCAGCGTGAGAACTGGCTGACCGGTGATCCCTCCAAGCAGGTGCGCTGCGTCTACGTCGCCATCGGCCAGAAGGGCTCCACCATCGCCTCGGTGAAGGGTGCCCTCGAGGAGTACGGAGCGATGGAGTACACCACCATCGTCGCCGCACCGGCCTCTGATCCCGCAGGCTTCAAGTACCTCGCCCCGTACACCGGTTCGGCCATCGGCCAGCACTGGATGTACAGCGGCAAGCACGTCCTCATCGTGTTCGACGACCTGTCGAAGCAGGCTGAGGCCTACCGCGCCGTGTCCCTGCTGCTGCGCCGTCCGCCGGGACGCGAGGCGTACCCGGGTGACGTCTTCTACTTGCACTCCCGCCTGCTCGAGCGCTGCGCCAAGCTCTCCGACGAGATGGGCGCCGGCTCCATGACAGGTCTGCCGGTCATCGAGACCAAGGCCAACGACGTCTCGGCGTACATCCCGACCAACGTCATCTCCATCACCGACGGCCAGTGCTTCCTGGAATCCGACCTGTTCAACTCCGGTGTCCGTCCGGCCATCAACGTCGGTATCTCGGTCTCTCGAGTCGGCGGCTCGGCCCAGACCAAGGCAATGAAGAAGGTTGCCGGCCGCCTGCGCCTGAACTTGGCCCAGTTCCGCGAGCTCGAGGCCTTCGCCGCCTTCGGCTCCGATCTCGATGCTGCGTCGAAGGCACAGCTCGAGCGCGGCGCTCGCCTGGTCGAGCTGCTCAAGCAGCCCCAGTACAAGCCCCAGTCCATGGAGCGCGAGGTTGTCTCGGTGTGGTCCGGTACTACCGGCCAGCTCGATGACGTCCCGGTTGAGGACATTCGTCGCTTCGACGCCGAGTTCCTCGACTATGTCGAGCGCACCAACATGGGCGTCTTCGATGCGATCCGCACCACCACGGATCTCTCAGATGACTCGATCTCTGTCCTCGAGAAGTCGATTTCCGACTTCAAGAAGCAGTTCACGACGTCGGCCGGCCACATCCTGGTCAACGATGCTCCGGTTGAGGCCATTGCCGATTCCGAGATCGACCCCACCCAGATCAAGCGGGCGGTTCGGGGCTAACTCGATGGGTGCACAGCTCAGGGTCTACAGGCGGCGCATTCGCTCCGTCCAGGCGACCAAGAAGATCACGAAGGCCATGGAGCTCATCGCTTCATCGCGCATCGTGAAGGCACAGCAGCGCCTCGACGCGTCGCTGCCGTACCTGAACCAGATGGTCGAGGCAATCTCGGCCGCTGCGACCGGTGCGACCGACGTGTCCAAGCATCCGCTGATGGCCAATGCCGAGAACCGCACGCGTGCGGCAGTTCTCGTCGTCACGGCTGACCGCGGTCTTGCCGGTGCGTACTCGTCCAATGCGATCAAGGAGGCCGAGGGCCTCATTCGCAATCTCTCGGAGAAGGGAATCACCGCGATTCCCTACGTCGTCGGTCGCAAGGGCGTGGCCTACTACAAGTTCCGCGAGCGTGCGATGGGCGGCACCTACACGGGTTTCACCGATCAGCCGACCTATGCGAAGGCCAAGGAGATCGGCGCCGACTTGCTCGATGCCTTCTTCACCCCCTCAGCCGAAGGTGGCGTCGACGAGATCCACATCGTCTACACCCACTTCGTGTCGATGGTGACCCAGGAAGCTCGCGTACGTCGCATCCTGCCGCTCGAGGTCGTCGACGAGGTCGTCGAGAAGGGTGAGAACCCCTCACCGCTCTACGAGTTCGAGCCCGGCCCGGAGGCAGTTCTCGACGGCCTGCTCCCGCGCTTCGTGCAGCACTCCATCTACTCCGCACTCCTCATGTCCGCAGCATCCGAGCATGCCGCTCGCCGCCGCGCCATGAAGAGCGCAACCGACAACGCCGAAGAGCTCATCAAGACGTTGTCACGTCAGGCCAACCAGGCCCGCCAGGCCGAGATCACCCAGGAAATCAGCGAGATCGTCGGCGGCGCCGACGCTCTGTCCGCTTAACGGTAGGAGAAGGAACAACCATGACCGCAACGGCTGAGAAGATCACCGGCGTCGGACGCGTCGCACGCGTCACGGGCCCGGTCGTCGACGTTGAGTTCCCCGTCGAGGCTATGCCCGAGCTGTTCAACGCACTCCACGTTGACGTCTCCATCACCGAGGGCGAGAAGCGCATGCTGACCCTCGAGGTCGCGCAGCACATCGGCGACAACATGGTCCGCGCCATCTCGATGCAGCCCACCGACGGCCTCGTCCGCGGTGCTGCCGTCACCGACACGGGCGACCCGATCATGGTTCCCGTCGGTGATGTCACCAATGGCCTCGTCTGGAACACCCTGGGCGTTCCGCTGGATGTCCCGGAGTCCTCGCTGGACATCAAGGATCGCTGGTCGATCCACCGTCAGGCTCCGGCCTTCGATCAGCTCGAGTCCAAGACTGAGGTCTTCGCGACCGGCATCAAGGTCATCGACCTGCTGACCCCTTACGTCAAGGGCGGAAAGTTCGGCCTGTTCGGCGGCGCCGGCGTGGGCAAGACCGTTCTCATCCAGGAGATGATCTACCGCGTCGCGGAGAACTTCGGCGGCGTGTCCGTGTTCGCCGGTGTAGGCGAGCGCACCCGTGAGGGCAACGACCTCTTCCTGGAAATGACCGAGTCGGGCGTCATCGAGAAGACCGCACTGGTCTTCGGCCAGATGGACGAGCCGCCGGGAACCCGCCTGCGCGTCGCCCTGACCGCGCTGACCATGGCGGAGTACTTCCGCGATGTGCAGAAGCAGGACGTCCTGCTCTTCATCGACAACATCTTCCGCTTCACCCAGGCCGGTTCCGAGGTCTCCACGCTGCTCGGCCGTATGCCGTCGGCGGTGGGCTACCAGCCGACCCTGGCTGACGAGATGTGCGTTCTCCAGGAGCGCATTACCTCGACCCGTGGTCACTCGATCACCTCGCTGCAGGCCATTTACGTCCCCGCTGACGACCTGACCGACCCGGCCCCTGCCACCACGTTCGCGCATCTCGATGCCACGACCGTTCTGTCGCGTCCGATCTCCGAGCTGGGCATCTACCCGGCCGTGGATCCGCTCGACTCGACCTCGCGCATCCTCGACCCGCGCTACGTGGGCGACGAGCACTACGCCGTTGCCGCTCGCGTCAAGGAGATCCTGCAGCGCTACAAGGATCTCCAGGACATCATCGCGATTCTCGGTATCGACGAGCTCTCCGAGGAAGACAAGATCATCGTGGGCCGCGCCCGCCGCATCCAGCGCTTCCTTTCGCAGAACATGTTCGTGGCCGAGGCCTTCACCGGCCAGCCCGGCTCTTTCGTGCCGGTCGAGGAGACCATCTCCTCGTTCCGTCGTCTGTGCGAGGGTGACTACGACCACCTGCCCGAGCAGGCCTTCTTCATGTGCGGTGGCATCGACGACGTCGAGAAGAACGCCGCAGCACTCGCGAAGGGCAACTAATCAATCATGGCTGAGCTGAACGTCGCGGTCGTCTCCGCCGAGCGGTCCCTGTGGCAGGGCACCGCGAAGAGCGTGGTCGCCAAGACACCTGAAGGCGAGATCGGCATCCTGCCCGGGCACGAGCCCGTGCTGGCGATGCTCGTCGAGGGTCCGCTTCGCATTGAGCAGACCGACGGAACCAAGCTACTTGTCGCCGTGCACGGTGGCTTCTTCTCGGTGGCCAAGGATTCGGTCAACGTCATTGCCGAGATTGCCGAGCTGGCCGAGGACATCGATCTCGATCGCG
>JBPCSY010000017.1:0-3730 GCA_051006695.1 Candidatus Nanopelagicales bacterium | reverse complement strand
TTGAGGAGGAGGATGCGGTCGGACATCGCCATCGCCTCGTTCTGGTCGTGCGTGACGACGAGCGCGGAGAGCTGCAGTTTGAGGATGAGCTCGCGCAGCCACGCACGCGCCTCCTCCCGCAGCTTCGCATCGAGATTCGACAGCGGTTCGTCCATCAGGAACACCTGCGGCTCGCGCACGATTGCGCGACCCATGGCGACGCGCTGGCGCTGGCCGCCGGAGAGTGCCTTGGGCTTGCGCTCGAGGTACTCAGTGAGGTCGAGCAGCTTGGCCGCCTCTTTCACACGTCGGTCGATCTCATCCTTGGAGACCTTGGCGATCTTCAGGGCGAAGCCCATGTTCTCGGCGACAGACATATGCGGGTAGAGAGCGTAATTCTGGAACACCATCGCGATATCGCGATCCTTGGCAGCGACGTGCGTGACATCGCGATCGCCGATCAGGATCTTGCCAGCCGAGATCGGCTCGAGGCCGGCGAGCATGCGCAGGCTGGTCGACTTGCCGCAGCCGGAGGGCCCGACGAGAACGAGGAACTCACCCTCGGCAATATCGAGGTTCAGGTGGCTGACAGCGGGGTTGGTGCCGCCTGGGTACATCAGGCTGACATCGTCGAATTTCACGGTCTGGCTCATGGGTATTCCCTCCACCGGCAGGAACGTGCCGGACGATCCGTTGTGGTGCCGATGAGCTCGGCAAGGGCACGGTAGCGCAAAAAGTAAACGCTGACATCTGAACTCGGGAAGCGCATCGTGATGCTGGGACGTCCGAATTTCCCCTGTCCTTCTGATATCAAATCGTGATCATTTACAGGGGGATTACTCGGTCAGACCTGTTGTGCGCCTCCGGGAAAGGGGACAGGATGACAGCGTTTACTTCGGGAATTCCGGTAGACCTTCGAGGACCCCCCTCGTCGGACATGAACGCTAGGAGAATCCATGAGCGCAACCATGCGTCGCCGTGGGGCTGCTCTCCTCGTCGGTGGTGTTGCAGCGTCCATGCTGCTCGCCGCTTGCGGTGGAAGCAGCTCGTCGAGCGAGAGCACGGCAGCAGCATCCGCAGAGCCCGCAGCCTCCGTGGCCGCCGGCTGTGAGGCCTACGCCGCCTACGGCACCAACGAGGGCGCCAAGGTCACGGTCTTCACCTCGATCCTGCCGCCCGAGCAGCAGAAGTTCGAGGATGCCTGGAAGCAGTTCGAGACTTGCACCGGCATTGACATCGTCTATGAAGGCAGCGATCAGTTCGAGGCGCAGCTGCCCACCCGCATCGCCGGTGGCAACGCCCCTGACATCGCCTTCATTCCGCAGCCCGGCCTCCTGGCCAAGCTCGTTCAGGCCGGCGGCCCGGTTGCAGCACCCGAGGGTGTTGTCGCCAACGTCGACTCCTACTGGAACCCCGCATGGAAGTCCTACGGCACCGTCGACGGCACCTTCTACGCCGCACCGCTGGGCTCGAACATGAAGTCCTTCGTGTGGTACTCGCCGAAGAAGTTCGCCGAGTGGGGCATCGAAGTTCCCACCACCTGGGACGAAATGTTCACCGCATCTGACGCAATCGCCAAGGCCGGCGTCAAGCCGTGGTGCGGCGGTATCGAGTCCGGTGGAGCAACAGGCTGGCCGGCAACCGACTGGCTCGAGCAGATCGTTCTGCGGCAGTCCGGTGGCGAGGTCTACGACAAGTGGGTCAACCACGAGATCCTGTTCGACTCGCCCGAGATCACCAAGGCTATGGACACCCTGGCTGGCTGGATGAAGAACCCTGACTATGTCAACGGCGGCTTCGGTGACGTCAAGACCATCGCGACCACCGCATTCCAGGATGCCGGCGGCCCGATCCTCAAGGGTGAATGCGCCATGCTCCAGCAGGCCTCGTTCTACGCCAACTTCTGGGAGAACTTCCAGCCCGGAACCACCATTGCTGCAGATGGCGACGTGTTCGCGTTCTACCTGCCGGCAATTGACGACGCGGTTGCTGCTAACCCGGTCGTCGGTGGCGGCGAGTTCGTGACCGCATTCTCCGATCGTCCCGAGGTTGCTGCAGCGCAGACCTTCCTCTCGTCGGCGGAGTTCGCAACGGCCAAGGTCGCCCTGGGCACCTGGGTGTCGGCAAACAGCGGCGTTCCGCTGGAGACCTACGCCAACCCGATCGACAAGCTGTCGGCTCAGTACCTGACCGACCCGAACGGCACCTTCCGTTTCGACGCATCCGATCTCATGCCGGCAGCAGTCGGTGCGGGTGCTGAGTGGAAGGAACTGACCGCTTGGTTCGCCGAGGACAAGTCGACCAAGGACGTGCTGACAGCGATCGACGCTGCATGGCCCGCTTCCTAGTCAGTCCGGTTTGCAGTAAGTGACTGATAGCCGGGGCCTGAGGGGTGTAGACATCCCCTCAGGCCCCGGTGCCACTTTCGGGATCATGAAGGAGCAGTAACGGTGGACGAGCTTCTCAACGGGTTAGGCAAGATCGGCAATGCGCTCGGCGCAGTTGCCATCGTGCTCGCCATCTTGCTGATCGTCTTCTTCCTGGCCTCCCGTGCCAAGGGCCGCGCACAGGGCCCCATCGCCGGCCTCGTGTTCCTGGGCCCAGCAGTGCTCCTGCTGCTCTACGGCTTGGTCGTTCCCGCGATCCGCACGACTGCCGGCAGTCTTCAGGACGCTAACGGCAAGGAGTTCGTGGGCCTTGCCAACTATGGCTGGATCTTCACAGCGCCCGGTAACTCCACCTTCCTCATCAACACCGTGCTGTGGATCATCATCGCGCCGGTGCTCTCCACTCTCCTGGGCCTGACCCTCGCACTGCTGCTCGACCGCATGCGCCGCGAGGCCATCAGTAAGTCCTTGATCTTCATGCCCATGGCCATCTCCTTCGTGGGCGCAGGCATCATCTGGGGCCTGGTCTACGAGTATCGCGATCCCTCGAAGCCCCAGGTTGGCCTGCTCAGCCAGGTCAGTATGTGGCTCGGGATCGACGATCCGCCCAACTGGCTGCTCTGGCAGCCGTTCAACAATTTCCTGCTCATGATCATCATGATCTGGATCCAGGTCGGCTTCGCGATGGTCGTGCTCTCCGCCGCGATCAAGGCGATCCCCGCCGATGTCATCGAGGCATCCGAACTTGACGGCGCAACCGGCTGGAAGCAGTTCATCAAGGTCACCATTCCGATGATCCGTGGCACCCTGGTGGTGGTGCTCACCACGATCATGATCGCCGTGCTCAAGATCTTCGACATCGTGCGCACCATGACCAACGGAAACTTCGGCACGCAGGTCGTGGCGAATGAAATGTACGCGCAATCCTTTGTCGCCTTCGATGTCGGCCGAGGCAGTGCGCTCGCCGTCGTGCTCTTCATCGGCGTCGCTCCCATCATCGCCTACAACGTGGTTCAGCTGCGAAAGGAGCGTTCGGTCCGATGAGCGTAGAAGCACACGAGATCATTCCGCTTCCCAGCAACCTGCCTGAGGAGACAATCCCCGAGGCCGCACGTCGACGACTCAGTAGCCCGTGGGCCTCCTTCGTTGTCATCGTCATCACGGTGCTCTGGACAATCCCGACGCTCGGCCTGCTCATCACCTCCATTCGACCCAAGGAGGAGGCGCAGAACTCCGGCTGGTGGACCTTCTTCACGAATCCGACCGCGACCTTCAGCAACTACTCCGAGGTGCTCACCGGCGGCGAGGTCATCCCGGGTGGTATCACTCCTTACTTCTTCAACTCGATTGCCATCGCGCTACCT
>JBPCSY010000016.1:0-3651 GCA_051006695.1 Candidatus Nanopelagicales bacterium | reverse complement strand
AGACTGATGATGCCAGTCCGTAACGCACGCCATTAGCCCAGCGCAGGGCCTCTGCCTCATCCGTGAACTTCTGCACCGTCATGACCGGGCCGAATACTTCATCCTGGATCATTTCGTCGTCCTGGCGCAGATGGGCAACCACGGTCGGTTCGATGAAGAAACCTGTTGTGCCCTGGCGATTGCCACCGGCCACGATCTCGGCGTGAGATGGGGTGCGCTCCAGGAACCCGAGAACTCGCTCCATCTGGTTGATGTTGTTCACCGGAGGCACGAAGCCCTCGCCGGATGGTCCGCCGACAACCGTGGTGCTCGTCTTGCGTGCCTGCTCGGCCAGAGCCGCCACGAACTCGTCGTAAATGGATGCAGCGACGAGCAATCGAGTGGCCGCGGTGCAGTCCTGCCCGGCGTTGAAGTAGCCGGCAAAGGCGAGCCACTCGGCGGCAGCAGCCACATCGGCGTCTTCGAAGATCACGATGGGTGCCTTACCCCCCAGTTCGAGATGCACCCGCTTCAGATCGCGCGACGCCGATTCCGCAACCTCCATCCCTGCTCGAACAGAGCCGGTGATGGCGACCATCTGCGGAGTCGGGTGCTCGACCAACAGCTTGCCGGTCGAGCGGTCTCCGCAAATCACGTTCAGGACGCCGTCTGGCAATGCGCCCGATTCCCCGATGATCTCGGCGAGCCGGATCGTGGCGACGGGGGTCGTGTCACTGGGCTTCAGGACGACCGCATTTCCCGCTGCGATTGCCGGACCGAACTTCCAGATTGCCATGGCAAGGGGATAGTTCCAGGGAGTGACCTGCCCGATCACGCCGATGGGCTCACGCCGGATCATCGAGGTGAAACCCTTCATGTACTCTCCGGCAGACTTCCCCTCCAAGACTCGCGCAGCGCCCGCGAAGAAGCGCAGCTGATCGATCATCGGCGGGAGTTCCTCGGCCATCGTCACGGAGATCGGCTTGCCGGTGTTCTCGCACTCCAGGGCCACGAGCTCCGCACCATGGGCCTCCATTGCATCCGCAATCTTCAGCAAGGCCAGCTGACGCTCAGCAGGTGTCGTCTCACCCCAGATTCCGAAGGCGGAGGAAGCGGCTGCATACGCCGCGTCGACATCCGCGGCGCCGGAAATGGGAGCCGTGGCATACGCCTGACCGGTCGTGGGATTGACCAGGTCGCTTGTCTGGCCGCTCGCGGCATCGACACTGTGGCCATTGACGAAATTTTGAACTGCGGTCACCGAGTCTCCAAGGGTCGTGAGGTAGTGGTCAGATTAGCCTCGTGACCACGCTTTCGGAAGTGATGCGGTTTTTTGAATACGGATTCAGTGGAAAATATTCGAATTGACCACGAATTCACTTGCCTTCGACCTCCGATCAGCGGATGATCGAGTCATGGCCCCACGAGAGCGCACCGCAACTGTTGCCCTCGACGACGTCTCCAAGGCGATCATCGAGCAGATTCAGCAGGACGGTCGTCGGCCATACGCCACTATCGGCAAGGCCGTCGGCCTGTCGGAGGCGGCGGTGCGACAGCGCGTGCAGAAGCTCACCGAATCCGGCGTCATGCAGATCGTGGCCGTGACAGACCCGATGCAAGTGGGGTTCTCCCGCGCGGCCATGCTCGGCATCAGGGTTGATGGTGATGCCGAGGCAGTGGCTGCACGAATTGAGGGCATGCCCGAGGTCGATTACCTCGTGGTGTGCGCCGGACAGTACGACATCCTGGCCGAGGTAGTGGCAGAGGATGACGACCATCTCCTGGAGATCGTCAACCGCAAGATCCGAGCTATCGAGGGCATCCGATCGACCGAGACATTCGTCTATCTGAAACTGCGCAAGCAGATCTACACCTGGGGAACACGATGACATCCACACCGCAGTACGTGACCGAATCCGGATACGACGCACTCGCCGAGAAGGCACGCGATCACCTCTGGATGCATTTCACCCGTCACTCCGTGTACTACGAGGGTGGCCACGTACCGATCATCGTCAAGGGCGACGGCTGCTACATCTGGGATGACCAAGGTCGCAAGTACTTCGACGGCCTCTCGGGCCTGTTCACCGTTCAGGTGGGCCACGGCCGCAAGGAACTCGGCGCCGCTGCTGCCAAGCAGATGGAAGAGTTGGCCTACTTCCCGATCTGGTCTTATGCACACCGACCCGCCATCGAGCTGGCTGAGCGCCTGGCTCACTATGCCCCGGGCGACCTCAATCGTGTCTTCTTCACTAGCGGTGGCGGTGAGGCAGTCGAGACTGCCTGGAAGCTCGCGAAGCAGTACTACAAGCTCACTGGCAAGCCCACCAAGCACAAGGTGATCAGCCGCAACGTGGCCTACCACGGCACGCCTCAGGGCGCGCTGAGCATCACCGGAATCCCCGTCGCGAAGATCCCGTTCGAGCCGCTGGTCCCCGGAGGCGTCAAGGTTCCGAACACCAACTTCTACCGCGCCCCTGACGGCCTGCGCGAGGACGAGAAGGCCTTCGGACGCTGGGCCGCAGACCGCATTGCCGAGGCCATTGAGTTCGAGGGCCCCGACAGCGTCGCCGCAGTGTTCCTCGAACCCGTGCAGAACTCCGGTGGCTGCTTCCCGCCGCCGCCCGGTTACCTCGAGCGCGTGCGCGAGATCTGCGACGAGTACGACGTGCTCATGGTCGCCGACGAGACCATCTGCGCCTTCGGTCGCATCGGTGACATGTTCGCGATGAAGCGCTTCGGCGTCGATCCCGACATCATCACCTGCGCGAAGGGAATGACCTCCGGCTATGCCGGCCTCGGCGCGATGATCGCGAGTGAGCGACTGTTCGAGCCGTTCAAGCACGGCACGACCTCGTTCCTGCACGGCTACACCTGGGGCGGTCATCCGATGGCAGCGGCCGTCGCGATGGCCAACCTCGACATCTTCGAACGCGAGGACATCAACGGGAACGTGCGTCGCAATGAGGGAGCCTTCCTGGCCACCCTGAACAAGTTGCGAGACCTGAATATCGTCGGCGACGTGCGCGGCATGGGCTACTTCTACGGAATCGAGCTCTTCAAGGACAAGGTCACGCGGGAGACCTTCAATGACGACGAGGCCGAGCGCCTCCTGCGCGGATTCCTGTCGAAGGCGCTCTTCGATGCCGGCCTGTACTGCCGCGCCGATGACCGCGGCGATCCCGTGGTGCAGCTCGCTCCCCCGCTGATCGCCGGCCAGAAGGAGTTCGACGAGATCGAGGGCATCCTGCGCTCGGTTCTCACCGAGGCCTGGACCATCCTCTGAGCACTGACAGTGCGCACGCGCCCGGGTCCACTCCAAGGACCCGGGTTCGTCGCATTCCGGGCAATGCCGTGCACGAGACGGCAGCGCTTCACCACGTGCTCGATACGGGACTCGTGGCGCATGTCGCCGTGGTCGACGACGGCCAGCCGTACGTCATTCCCGTCGCCTATGCGCGGCGCGGAAATGAGGTGCTCATCCATGGCTCGAGTGCCTCGCGCCTGTTCACGTCTCTCGCCGCAGGCCGGCCGACCTGCCTGACGGTCACCTTGCTCGACGGCCTGGTGCTCGCGCGCAGCGCCTTCGAGTCGAGCATGAACTATCGCTCGGCCATGGTGATCGGCGTCGCTCGCCGGCTCGAGGGCGACGATGAGCTCGATGCCCTGCGC
>JBPCSY010000015.1:0-4747 GCA_051006695.1 Candidatus Nanopelagicales bacterium | reverse complement strand
TACCTGAACCCCGCTCGCTGCCGCGGTCGCGGCGACGGTGAACGCCTGCGAGCAGCGCTCGGGCGCATCGTTGCCGGCCGGTACCTTGATGAGCAGTTGGTTTCGGGGCGCTTGGGTCATGAACGGTAGGCTGCCCTACATGGTCGAGAACGTCTACACGGGCCTGCTCGTGGTCGCAGTCGCGGCTATCGCGGTCGTGTCGACAGTGATCGTCGTCCGACTTTTCCGGGGGAACAACTCATGAGCAGCGCACCACTTCCGAGCGAGCTTCCCGAGGAGCTTCTCCCGCTGTCGTGGCTGCTGGGCACCTGGGTCGGCGTGGGCACTGGCCAGTACCCGGGCATCGAGGATTTCCGATTCGGGCAGGAGATTTCCTTCGCCACCGACGGTCGCCCGTTCATGGCCTACATCTCGCGCAGTTGGCTGCTCGATGATGACGGCGAACGCGTGAACCCCCTAGCCACCGAGACGGGCTTCTGGCGGCCGCGTCCCGAGAACAAGTTCGAGATGACCTTGGCCCACCCCACCGGCTACGCGGAGACCTGGGAGGGCGAGGTCACCATCACTGGCCTTGAGAATGCGCGCATCACCGGCGCGAAGGCCGTGCTCAAGACCACGAGCGTTGGCGCAACCTCCAGTGCCAAGCCGTACTCGGAGGGCGAACGCCTCTACGGCCTCGTCGGCGAGAAACTTCTCTGGACCTTCGACATGATGGCGATGGGCAAGCCGATGGGCAATCACCTCGCGGCCAGCCTGCAGAAGGTCATGGAGCTATCAACGGGAGCGGCAGATGACTGACGACTGGGATCGCCGACTTCGCGATCACGGCTATCGCATCACCCCGCAGCGCCAACTTGTGCTTGAGGCCGTCGAGTCGCTGCGCCATGGAACGCCCGAGGCAATTCTCATCGAGGTGCAGCGCACGGCCACCGGCGTGAATCTCTCGACGGTTTACCGCACCCTCGAGGTTCTCGAGGATGTCGGCCTGGTGACCCATGCGCACATCGGTCACGGCGCGCCGACCTATCACGCTGTCGACGAGCACGTGCACATTCACCTGGTGTGCGACCGCTGCACGAAGGTCAGCAGCGTCGACTCCGATATCGCCGAGCCCTTTGTCGCACGCCTTCGCAAGGATCATGGCTTCGAGACGGATATTGCACATGTGTCGATTCACGGGCTCTGTGCTGACTGCGCAGGCAAGCCCAAGGATTACCTCGAAGGCGACGACGAGCTGTGAGCTCGCTCGATCGCAGTGATGCGATCCGCCCGCCCGAGGGCACGCCCGATCAGGGCATTGCCTGGCATTACGGCGATCCGCATCGCGAGCAGCGCACGCTGATTGAGAGCCGCGCGACGGTAGACCTCTCGAACCGCGGAGTCGTAACCATTTCCGGTGCCGACCGCATCAGCTGGCTACACACGCTCACGTCGCAGCATGTGCAGAACCTGCAGCCCGAGGAGAGTGCGCTCGCACTGATTCTCAGCCCGAATGGCCACGTCGAGCATGAGCTGCACATCGTCGATGACGGCACGACATCCTGGCTGATCGTCGAGCCTGGCACCCAGGCCGAGCTCGTCGAGTACCTGCGCACGATGCAGTTCATGCTGCGGGTCGACGTCGCTGATGTCACCGATGAGTACGCAGTGGTGTGGGAGCCGTGCCGCGATATCGATGCCGATCACCCGACCTACGTGATCCCGGAAGCCTTTGCGGTACGGGGCTTTTCTGGTCGTGAAGTGATCATTCCTCGTGCGGAGCTCGACGCCTGGCTTGATGCCTCCGAAAGTCTGGCAGGCACATGGGCGCTTGAGGCGATTCGCGCAGCGGCGGGCGTTCCGCGCCTCCGATTCGAGACCGATCACCGCACGATTCCGCACGAGGTCGGATGGATCGGGCCGGCAGTCCACCTGCAGAAGGGCTGCTACCGCGGGCAGGAGACCGTGGCTCGCGTGCAGAATCTCGGTAAGCCTCCGCGCCGTCTGGCGATCCTGCATGTCGACGGCAGTGCCGAGATCGCACCCCAGCACTGTGATCGAGTGTTCTGGAATGACAAGGAAATCGGCTGGGTTGGCACAGGTGCTCGTCACTATGAGCTCGGGCCTGTTGCGACTGCAATCCTGAAGCGTAATGTTCCTGTCGATGCTGAGCTGATCATCCGCACCGCGGAGGGCGATGTGAGCGCATCGCAGGAAATCGTGGTCTCCGCCGACTAGCTCACGCTGTCGGCACTATCGACGATGATCGTGATAGGCCCGTCGTTGGTGAATGTCACCTGCATGTCGGCACCGAAGACTCCGCACTGAACATCGACTCCGCGTGAGCGCAGTTGCTCCGCGAATGCATCGACGAGGGGCGACGCCACGTCGCCGGGGGCTGCTGCATCCCAGGTAGGGCGACGACCCTTGCGGGTATTCGCGTACAGGGTGAACTGGCTGATGACGAGAACCGGCAGGCCGAGATCGGCCGCGGAGAGTTCCTTCCCGCTCCCCGGCGGGGGGCAGATCTGCGCGGACTCGGCATGGGTCGCGTCGAACAGGCGCATGTCATAGGCCTTGTCGGCGAGCTTGGAGGCGGTTGCCGGGGTGTCGTCATGGGTGACCCCGACGAGGATCACCAGGCCCGGCCCGGTGAACGCGCCGGTCACCCGGCCGCTGACGCTGACCTGGGCGCCCGCCGCTCGTTGGATGACAATCCGCATTCCCGAAGGCTCCCACATGGCCAATTCACGAGGGAATCGGGCCATCCGCTAGCGGAAGGAAGCGCTCGTGTTTGCAAATGCAAGCACATGGGTAATACTGAAGGCATGGGAATCGACGTAAGCGGGCTCGGAGACTTCATCCGCGACCAACGCGACCAGGCGCAGATGTCACTGCGTCAGCTCGCCAAGGCAGCCGATGTCTCGAACCCCTACCTGAGCCAGGTCGAGCGGGGCCTGCGTAAGCCCAGTGCCGAGATCCTCGGCCGCATCGCCCAAGGCCTTCGTATCTCGGCCGAGACGCTCTACGTGCAGGCCGGCATCCTCGCTCAGCGCGCGGGTGATGACACGGTGACGACCGCGATCGCGGCGGATCGCACGATCACCGAACGACAGCGCACCACGCTGCTGCAGATCTACGCGGCTTTCCAGGCCGAGAACCAGGCCGCAGCCAACCAACTCTCATCCGATTCGGTTCAGGCCAATCCCACGGATGACAAGACATTCAACGCAGAAAGCACAACGGAGGTCAGTCATGGAAGCGAATAACGAGTTCAACATGCCCGTCAACGAAGAGATCGTCGTCGACGATGTCGTCACCGAATTCAGCGATGCACCTGAGGCCGTGACGGTCGCCAAGAGGAAGGTTCCGGTCGGTACCACTGAGACCGTGAAGCATCACGCACGCAAGACCGTCGTCAAGGCCAAGGAAACCACTGCTTCCGTGACCGACAGTGCGACCATGCTCGCCGACTCGGCCAAGGCCAAGGTCTCGAAGATCGACTTGCTCAACATCGAGCTCCCCAAGGTAGAGATGCCGAAGTTCTCGATGCCCAAGGTAGAGATGCCCAAGTTCGATCTTCCGAAGTTCGACCTTCCCAAGGTCAGCATGCCCAAGGTAGAGATGCCGCACTTCTCCTCGGTGAATGAGGTCAAGGCAGAGGTCGCCAAGGTCGCGCATGACGTGCGCGGCAAGGCCGCCAGCGCGGTGACCCTCGTCCGTGAGGCCGTGGGCATCTAGTCCCGAACGCTGAAAGTCCCCGATACGCACTGCGTATCGGGGACTTTCGCTTTATACATGAGGGCCACCTATCGCGTCACAAGAGTGCCGAGCGTTCGTGCGCAGTAGCGTGCGTGGCGATCACTGCACTCACGCCACAGGCTTGAGCCTCGCGCATATCGATTGACTCGCTTACCAGGCCAATGAGCAGAGTCTCACTTGTCGCTCCGGCGCTCGCGGTCTGAGAGATCGCGAGCTCATCAATGCCGTGCGTGCCCTGCATGACATGCGTGGGGAAAATGATGGCCCATCGCGACCAGCCGGAAAGATCGCCAGAGTTCGCCGAGGCTGCTGCCGCTGCAGACACGGCAATGTTGAGTCCGCGATCCGCGAGCATTCGCAGGGTCTCTCCGCCTCCGGCAGGAATCTCGTCAAACAGCAGGACAGCGCGTTGGCACTGACTGCGATCGAGCTTCGGCACGATCAGGTTCGGCAGCGCAAGCTCGCCCGCTTCGGGATGAAGAAGAACAGAGGGCATCCGGATGATGCAGAGTGACGACGTGTGCAATTCGGTGATGAGCGCGTCAAGGGAAATCTCAGCAGCCAGTGCCGCGAGATGAGGCTGGCGATTCACGGCCTTGAGGAGATTCTCCGGCTGGCGCATGTCGAAGTAACGGAATTCGCGCACCCACCCGACACTCACCAGCCTTCCCTCGAGCGCAGCACCTGCGGTCGACAGCAGTGGCAGCGACTCGGTGATGAAGGCCGCGGTGCCCCGATCACGTGTCATGCCATCGAGCAGGCTGTCGACTGTGACGGGAGTGGGCTCCGCGCGGGTGAAAAGCTCGGGCGTGAGTTCCAGGGTGCTGAAATCGGGATCCGAGAGGGGATTGCGCGCAGACTGGTCTGCCGCGAGGCGGTCGCGAGCCGTCTGAATCAGGCCTTCAGGAGAGAGATCATCGACCTGGTGCGCCGCGTAACCAAAGGAGACACTGACAAACACCTCGAGATCAGTGGCACTCGATGCCGCACGCCCGAAGGAATTCAA
>JBPCSY010000014.1:0-6818 GCA_051006695.1 Candidatus Nanopelagicales bacterium | reverse complement strand
GCTTTCACATGTGCGGATCGGTACGCTGCACGGACGCATGTCTCCGGAGGAGAAAGACGACATCATGCGTCGGTTCGCTGATGTGAATGCGGTCGATGGCATCGACGTCCTCGTGTCGACGACAGTGATCGAGGTCGGCGTCGATGTACCCGATGCCACGCTGATGGTCATCATGGATGCCGATCGCTTCGGGATCTCCCAGCTGCACCAGATGCGTGGTCGCGTCGGTCGCGGTGGCCTGCCTGGCCTCTGTCTTCTCGTGACTGCTGCTGCGAGCGGATCGCCGTCCCGCGAACGTCTCGCGGCCGTGGCCAGCACCATCGATGGCTTCGAGCTCTCGCAGCTCGACCTCGAATTGCGGCGCGAGGGTGATGTGCTCGGCGCCGTGCAGTCCGGTCGTCGCAGCTCGCTGCGCCTGCTCGAGGTACTGCGCGATGAGGATGTCATCGCCCGGGCACGTGCCGACGCCGACGAGGTAATCGGGAAGGATCCGCCCTTGACCGGGCATCCGGCACTTCGCATCGCACTCGCTCGGCTCACTGCTGAGGAGAGCACCGACTATCTGGAGAAGGCATGACCCGGATCATCAGCGGCACCGCTCGTGGTCGCACGCTGAAGGTGCCGGCGAAGGGAACGAGACCGACATCGGATCGCGTGCGCGAGTCACTCTTCTCGGCCCTGCAATCGCGGCTGATTGCCGATGGCCTGGGCTGGGAGGACATCTGCGTCCTGGATCTCTACTCGGGCTCAGGTGCTCTGGGGCTTGAGGCGCTGAGTCGCGGTGCGCGCGACGTGTGGCTGGTCGAGGCGAATCGAGTTGCAGCCGGCGTGATCACGGCGAACATCGAGACCCTTGGCATCGAGGGTTCTCACCTGCTGTGCGCGGATGCCGCGATAGTGGCCAAGTCCCGCCCCTCGGCGGCCACGCCTGCCCATGTCGTGCTGGCTGATCCGCCCTATGAGGTGTCGGTGGACGTACTGCGCACGATGGTGAACGATCTCGTCTCGGCGGGCTGGCTGACCGTGGATGCGCATGTCGTGATCGAGCGCCCCGCGAACGATTACGAATCGCCCTTCCCCGCGGGCTGGGAGTCGCAGTCACGCCGTATGGGAGACACCGTCCTTTGGTACGGTCAAGCCGTCGACGAGGACGACTCGGCGAGCGACCATTCGGCGGAAGGTTCCTGACATGCGCACAGCGGTATGCCCCGGGTCCTTCGACCCCGTCACCAACGGCCACTTCGACGTCTTTGCCCGCGCCTCCGAGCTCGCCGATGAAGTCGTGGTCGCGGTGCTCATCAATAAGACCAAGTCGAGCCTGTTCACTGTTGAAGAACGCATCGAAATGCTCGAGGAGACCGTCGCGCCTCTCGGCAATGTGCGCATCGACTCCTTTCACGGCCTGCTGGTCGACTACTGCCGCGACAACGGCATCAAGGCCATCGTCAAGGGCCTGCGCGCCGTCAGTGACTTCGACTACGAGCTCCAGATGGCGCAGATGAACTACCGGCTGGCAGGAGTCGAGACGCTGTTCATCTCGACCAATCCGCTCTACAGCTACATCTCCTCGAGTCTGATCAAGGAGGTCGCCACCTATGGGGGAGATGTCTCCGGGCTCCTGCCCGACCCCGTGTTGGAGCGCCTGTCTGCAAAGATTTCGGCCACACTAGGCAAGTAACCGCGTGCGGGCACGTGCCGCAGGGGCAGTCTTTAAGGAGCAGCGTGGATATTCAAGAACGGCTGACAGAACTCGGCGTGCTCATCGAGGACGCCAAGTCGATGCCGCTGTCCGCGTCCTGCCTGGTCAACCGGGGCCAGGTCCTCGACCTGATCGACGAGATTCGCCAGTTGCTGCCCGAGTCCGTTCACCGCGCCGATGAGCTGCTCGCCGATCGCGAGGCGGTCGTCCAGGATGGTCGTCGCGAGGCTGATCGGCTTCTGGAGCGCGCACGCGCCGATGCCGATCGCATGGTCTCCGAGCATGAGGTCTATCTCGCGGCAGTCGCCGAGGCCGATGCACTCCGCCGCCAGGTGGCAGCGGAAACGGCTCAGATGCGGCGCGAGACTGATGACTACATTGACGCCAAGCTCGCCACCTTCGAGATCACCTTGCACAAGACGCTTCAGACTGTCGATCGCGGGCGTGATCGCCTGCGTGCCCAGATGTACGAGGAGCTCGCCCCGGAGACCCCCGAGGTCGAGGGGGAGTTCTTCGACGAGGGCCCAGCGGGTGATTTCTACGACGATCGCCGATGAGCTCATCCGGCCCCGACCCGCGAAACCCGCTGGTCATCGACACCCGCGCCCTGCAGTTGCAGCGCCGTCCCGGCTCGATGATTACCGTCGAACGTGACGTGGTCGCTCCCGAGGGCTTCGGCGTGGTCATGGCACGCGTGCCTGTCGACTCGACTATCGAGCTTGACCTGCGCCTGGAATCGGTGATGGAAGGAGTCTGGCTTTCCGGCTCGGCCGATATCGAGGTCGAGGGGGAGTGCGCCCGCTGCCTGGAGCCGGTGGGCTGGGGTGAGACCCTGGAGATCGCCCAGATGTTCGAGTACGCGGCCACGGACTCGCGCGGGGCGATCATCCCGACAGCCGAGGGCGATGAGGACGAAGCCCTGCCGGTAATCCTGGATGACCTGATCGACCTGACCGAGGTGCTGCGCGACGCCGTCGTGCTGGCCCTGCCCCTTGCCCCCCTCTGCTCGGCCGAGTGCCCGGGCCTATGTCCCGAATGCGGCATTGTGCTCGCTGAGGCCCCGGGTCATGCCCATGAGCAGATCGACCCCCGCTGGGCCGCTCTCGGCGGCCTCGTGGAGCCGGACGAGAGCCAGCGGTAAAGGCATACCCCGCGAGGCCCTAGACTTATGGGGCTCATCGGTCCTGCACTCACGCTGACCGTTCGCGATGCAGAGACCTCAGCAGTACACACAGATTGGGATGAACCGTGGCCGTTCCGAAGAGGAAGACCTCACGCTCCAACACTCGCAGCCGTCGCTCGCAGTGGAAGACCAGCGCAGCAGCAATCGTGACCTGCACCAACTGCCGCGAGAAGAAGCTCGCGCACACCGCATGCCCCACCTGCGGTACCTACGCCAAGCGCCGCGTTCTCGACGTCTGATCCGTTGAGTCGCGTCGCCGTTGATCTCCTCGGCGGTGACGGCGCTCCCGAGGTCGTGGCGGATGCCGTCCTGGCTCTTATTGACGAGCCCGGCATCGACCTCGTCCTCGTGGGCCCCACGGTCATCGCGACCGAACTCCTCACCGCACGCGGAATCGATCCCTCGCGAGTCAGCATCCTCGATGCTGACTCAGTCGTGCCAATGGATGCTGATCCGCTGGCGCTCCTGCGCGAATCCGACTCCTTTAGCGTCTCGGTTGCTGCAGCGGCCGTGCGTGACGGTCGTGCTGATGCCTGGGTGACTGTCGGACACACAGGTGCAGCGGTTGCTGCAGCGGCATTCACCCTTGGTCGCGTGCCCGGCATGATTCGCCCCGCACTCGCTGTCGTGCTTCCTGCGACGGTCGGACCGGTTGTGCTCGTCGACGCAGGTGCCGTTCTTGATGCGACGAGCGACACTCTGCTGCACTTCGCCCTGGCAGGTTGGTGCTACGCGCATGCACTCGACATCGCCGACCCGGTGATCGGCCTGCTCAGTATCGGCAGCGAGCCCGGCAAGGGCGACGTGCTGCGTTCCAAAACCGACACCCTGCTGCGCCGGATCCTGCCCGACTTCGGAATGCGGTACGCGGGCCCGGTCGAGGGTCATGACGTATCGCGAGGGGAACGAGCTCAGGTCATCGTGACCGATGGCTTCACCGGCAATGTACTTCTCAAGGGCATCGAGGGTGCGGTCACCTGGACAGCGGCTCGGCTCGGCGAGTCGTACGGCGATCCTGCACCCGCACGACGCCTGGTTACGTCGACTGCGACTGGTGACTTCGCGGGCGGGATGCTGCTCGGAGTCAACGGCGTCACTGTCATCGGCCATGGCGCAGGCTCTCCTGCGGAAATCGCGGCCTGCATCCGCTTGGCAGCGCGGGTGGCCGAGCATGACATCGTGGCCGAGACCCAGTCGACTTTCTCAGCTTTGGTGTCGACCCCGTGACCGGCATCATCAAGCGCGAGCAGGAGCTTGCTGCGCTTCACGCAGACCTCCAGGCCCCCGTCCAGCGAGATCTGCTGGACCAGGCCACGACTCACCGTTCGTTTGCCTACGAGCATGGCGGAATTCCTGAGAACGAGCGTCTTGAATTCCTCGGCGACTCCGTTCTCGGCATCATCATCACGGAATGTCTCTATGCCAGGTTTCCCGACGTGCCCGAGGGTCAGCTCGCCAAGCTGCGCGCGGCCGTCGTCAACGCCCGTGCCTGCGCGGAGGTCGCGCGCACTCTTGATCTCGGGCGTTACATGCTCCTCGGCCGTGGTGAGGAGTCCACCGGTGGCCGGGATAAGTCATCGATTCTCGCCGATGCGATGGAAGCCGTGATCGGCGCTGTCTATCTCTCATCGGGTCTCGACGTGTCCCGTGAATTCGTGCTGCGCATGTTCGGCCCCCTGATCGATGCCTCCGCAGAGCTCGGTGCCGGCTTGGACTGGAAGACATCGCTGCAGGAGGCTGTCGCAGATGCCGGCCTCGGCGCCCCCGAGTACCTCGTGACGGATCACGGCCCTGATCATGAGAAGGAATTTCACGCAAAGGTGCGCGTCGGCAACGAGATCCTGGGCGAGGGCATCGGCAGATCGAAGAAGATTGCCGAGCAGCATGCTGCCTCTCAGGCTTATGCCACCTTGCGGGAGATCGAAGGCCGCTGATGCCGGAGCTTCCCGAGGTCGAGGTCGTGCGACGCGGACTCGCGGAGCACGTGAGTGGCCGCGCGGTGAGAAGTGTCGACGTCCTGCACGCCCGTGCAGTTCGCCGGCAGACAGGTCCGCTCGGTGCCGCCCTGGTCGGGCGCACGGTTCAATGCGTGAGTCGACGAGGCAAGTATTTGTGGCTGCCATTCGACGACGGCACGGCACTCGTGGCACACCTGGGAATGAGCGGGCAGCTACTCATGCAACCATCGACAGCCGCCGATGAGAGACACCTGCGCGTGCGCATGCGATTCGACGATGACGGACGCGAGCTGCGTTTCGTGGATCAGCGCACCTTCGGTGGACTCATGAGCACGGAGCTTGTCGAGGATGGTCGTGGCGGTCGAGTCCCCGCGGACATCGTCCACATCGCGCGAGATCCGCTCGACCCGTTCTTTGATGACGACTCCTTCATCACGCGGCTGAGAGGGAAGGACACAGAGATAAAAAGAGCGCTCCTCGATCAGGCTCTCGTGTCGGGCATCGGCAACATCTATGCCGACGAGTCACTTTGGCGTTCACGCCTCCACGGGCGGCGTCTCACGGGCGGCATCAGTCGTGCGAAAGCCTCTGAGCTGCTGGGCCATGTGCGCGACGTGATGACTGATGCACTCGCGCAAGGCGGCACCAGCTTCGATGCCCTCTACGTCAACGTGAATGGGGAGAGTGGCTACTTCGACCGATCCCTGGATGCCTACGGGCAGGAGGGCGAGCCGTGCCATCGGTGCGGAACCACCATCCGCCGCGAGCACTTCATGAATCGCTCGAGCTTCTTCTGTCCGCGGTGCCAGCGCTGATCTACTCGCGTCGTCAGGTCACGCTTCGAAGATGCCCAGTAGTTCGCCGATTCGGTGATCGGCCTCGGCAGGGTGGCGGAATCTGAGGTCGGCCTGCACGCTGTAGGCATTGCGGCGTCCGACCTTGGTCGTGGTCACGTACCCGGCTTCCTCGAGATCATGCAGGATTCCTTGGACGGAGCGCTCGGTGATCCCGACGGCCGAGGCGATATCCCGGATGCGTGAATCCGGTGCGCCGGCCAGGTGAATGAGGACATGCGCATGGTTGGTCAGGAACGTCCACTGTGACACGAAACCTCCTTTGTCCCTGAAAGTATATACAGGAAATAAAATACATGTAATATGCAGCCTATGAATCTGGACGAGTACGAATCCTCTGTCGCTGCCGCCTGCCTGAATCCGACCCTGGCCTACCCGGCCAATCATTTCGCCTTCCGACACGTGCTCGCTGCCCTACCGGCATCGACCAGCAGCTCCCTCGTCGAGATTGGGGTGGGCATGGGCGGCGCCATTGCGCTGTTCACGGGCAACGGGCTCACCTTCGCCGGCTTCGACAAGGACGCCACTTGCGTCGAGAGCAGTAGGAAAGCGCTCCTCGAGGCCGGACAGGATCCCGATCGCATCATCGTGGCTGATCTGGAAGATCCCGAATCGTTCGCAGCCCTGCCTGACGCCGGCCGCTTCGACGTTCTCATCGCCATGGGAGTGCTCCCGCATGTCGCGTCGGTGCGGCAGGCACTCATCAATGCGATGAGTCTCGTACGTCCCGGCGGACACCTGTTCCTCGAGTTCAGGAATGCACTGTTCTCCCTCGTCACCTTCAATCGCTACACCGAGGAATTCATCAGCGAGCGCCTGCTTGGAGATGCGTCCCCCGAAGTGCGTGACGCGATCACGACTGAACTTCAGAAGCGCGTGAACCTCGCGATTCCCTCAGGAGTGATTCACCCTGAGGCCTTCCACGTGCCCTTCGAGGTGCTCGACACTGCACGCGACCTCGGTCTTCAGGATCCGCGCATCATTCCGTTTCATTTCCATGCAGGGATGCCGGCCATCGAAACGAAAGTCTCCCAGTCGTTCCGCCACGACTCCGTCGCGCTGGAGGACGATGCGTCCGGGTGGAAGGGGCTCTTCCTTGCCTCGGCCTTCCTTCTGCACGCGCA
>JBPCSY010000013.1:0-6361 GCA_051006695.1 Candidatus Nanopelagicales bacterium | reverse complement strand
GCGGTCTCCAAGGCCATCCGCCGTACCCGCGCGGGCCTGAAGGACCCCAAGCGGCCCTCGGGCTCGTTCATCTTCGCCGGGCCGTCAGGCGTCGGCAAGACCGAGCTCAGCAAGACCCTCGCCGAGTTCTTGTTCGGCGACGAGAACGCGCTCATCTCACTCGACATGAGCGAGTACTCCGAGCGCCACACCGCCTCGCGCCTGTTCGGCTCGCCCCCCGGCTTCGTCGGCTACGAGGAGGGCGGCCAGCTCACCGAGAAGGTGCGCCGCAAGCCGTTCTCGGTCGTGCTGTTCGACGAGGTCGAGAAGGCCCACCCGGACATCTTCAACTCACTGCTGCAGGTGCTTGAAGAGGGTCGTCTGACCGACGCCCAGGGCCGCGAGGTCGACTTCAAGAACACCGTCATCATCATGACCACGAACCTCGGTTCGCGCGATGTCTCCAAGGGCCTGAACCTCGGCTTCGCACCCGATGACAATGACGGCAATGCCTACGAGCAGATGAAGGTCAAGGTCCAGACCGAGCTCAAGCAGCACTTCCGTCCCGAGTTCCTGAACCGCATCGACGATGTCATCGTCTTCCATCAGCTCAGCGAGCCGGAGATCTTCCAGATCGTCGATCTCATGATCGCCGGTCTCGAGAAGCGCCTGGCCGAGCAAGACATGGCCATCGAACTCACGCCTGCTGCGAAGAAGCTGCTCTCCGAGCGCGGCTACGACCCCGCACTCGGTGCTCGCCCGCTGCGTCGCGTGATCCAGCGCGATATCGAGGACTCCCTGTCCGAGAAGCTGCTGTTCGGCGATCTCAACCCGGGCTCGATTGTCGTCGTCGATGTCACCGGCGAGGACAAGGAGCGCGAGTTCTCCTTCAACGCGTTCCCGCGCGAGGAGGCACCTGATGCTCCTCCCGTCGAGACCCTCAACTAGTCACTGATTCGATACGGCCTTCTCGCGCTACTTCGCGGGGAGGCCGTATCTCTTTCGCGGCAGTCGTTCCACCATGCCGTCAGCGATGAGCGATGCCAGTGCGCGCTCGCGCTGCAGAGTGTCGGCCCAGGCCGCCTCGATCGCGCTCTGCGGAACCGATGCCGTGGCATGGCGAAGCACGTTCATGATCGCGCCGCGGGCCTGGCGATCACTGCCCTCGAACTTCGCCTGCCTGCGCACGGTGCCGGTGTACTCCGGGCAATCCTCGGCTAGCCATCTGCACTGATCGGCGAGCGGGCACTGCTCGCACTTGGGCGCACGTGCCGTGCAGATGAGGGCACCGAGTTCCATGATCGCGGCATTCCAGGTAGCCGAGGCCTTCGCGGATCGTGGCGTGAGGTCTTCGGCCAGCAGTCGCTCGGCCGCCGTCACATGCGGCAGGGGGAGGGCCTGGCCGGTCACTGCGCGTGCGATCACTCGCCTGATGTTGGTGTCGAGGACGATCGATCGAGTGCCGAAGGCGAAGGACTGGATGGCGGCCGCGGTGTAATCACCGATGCCGGGCAGTGAGAGCAGGCTCTCGCGATCCGTGGGTACTTCACCGTGGAAGTCAGTGACAATCATGCGCGCGGCCTCATGCAGTCGACGTGCCCGCCGCGGGTAACCGAGGCGTCCCCACATGCGCACTGGCTGGTCGGCCGGGGCTGCGGCGCAGTCAGCAGGAGTGGGCCAGCGCTCGATCCAGGCCAGCCAGGCGGGCAGCACTCGATCAACGGGGGTCTGCTGCAGCATGTACTCGCTGACCATCACCTGCCAGGCACTGCGATCGGCGGCGCGCCACGGAAGGTCGCGAGCATTGCGGGCGAACCAGCGAGCGAGTGGGCGCTCGAGCGGATTCGTGACAGGCATGGCGCCTGATGGTCTCAGAACTTCGGCCTGGGCGCAGTAGCGTGGGGGCGTGCCCTTGACGCCTGTTGGTCCCGAGCCCTCGATGGTCTATTGGCTTCGGCGTGGCTCGATCGCCATCATCGCGCTCGTGGTCATCGTCGGGCTGTGGTGGCTCCTGGGCTCTCGCGGCTCCTCTGACACTCCTGCTCCCGTGGCATCGGCCAGCGCGATCGCGTCGACCCTGCCCTCGGCTCCGAGTTCACTCGCGCCGATGCCGACTCCCACCGCAAGCGGTGATGCGGTGTCCAGTGCGCCTGCTGCAGATCCGGGCGCGAGTGAGGCCGTTGTCGCGGGCGAGATTCTCGACTGCAAGAACTCTGACATCTCGGTCGTCGCCTCCACTGACAAGGACTCCTACAAGGTCGGCGCTAAGCCGCAGCTCACCATGACTATCCAGAACATCGGTGCCGTGGCCTGCAAGCGCGATGTAGGCCCGAAGGCCAATTCGTTGGAGATCACCTCGGGCGGTTATCACGTGTGGTCGAGCGACGACTGCGGTGCGGGTACGCAGAGCAAGATCATCACCCTGAAGCCGGGCAAGAAGGTCGGCACCGGCATCGAGTGGAATGGCCGGGTCACGACCAAGGGCTGCCCGACAAAGGGAACCCCGGCGAAGGCGGGCCGCTACCAGGTGACCGGCAAGAACCTCAAGGCCAAGAGCCCGGCCGCGACCTTCTCGCTGACCAAGTAAGACGCGGGTTTGGGTTCAAATCCCCTAGTCGGCTCCGAATGACCAGCTTTCGAAGCGAAACGCACATGCATTCCGTACCGTTGGCGTATGCCCTTAGATCACAGACGCGTTCTCGTTGTCGAGGATGAGCCGCTCATGGCATCGCTTCTTGCTGACGTCCTGACCGGACATGGGTTCATTGTGAGAACGGCTTCGGACGTTGCGCAGGCATGGCGTGAGATCGGCTCATTCGACCCGGACATGCTGCTGCTTGATGTATCCCTGGGTGAAGGGCCAACGGGAATTCACCTCGCACACGCGTTGCGGCTGTCACGAGCAGATATTGCGATCCTCATCTTCACTCGTCACACCGATGTTGCGAGCGCGACCACCGATGGGCTGTCCTTGCCTCCCGGGGTGGGCTTCCTGCGAAAGCACCTGGTGAGTGATCAGGCCTATTTGATCGATGCCATGGAGAAGGTGTTGCGCGAGCAGACCAATCTCGTCGCTGGGGACCGCAAGGCCGAAGACGACTTCGCCTTCCTCGGCAGCAATGGGTCCAGAGCCCTCAGACTGCTGGCCGAGGGATACGACAACGAGGAGATTGCCAGGCGTTGCGGCGTGAGCCGGAAAACTGTGGAGAGATGGATCGAACAGATCTATCGGGATCTCAGGATTGACACGAAGGGAACCCTCAATCCACGGGTCGCCGCAGCACGCCGATTCTTCTTCGCCGTCGGCGTCCCAGGGGCGCAGGAGTGACGAGGGCGAGGCCGTGGCGACCGTTTCGGCGCTGTTACTTCCTTCAATGAAGCGCTGAACTGCATTGCGTCACGCCATGCGCGGATCGATAATCGGCAACAGGCATGTTGTCATGGTGCACGTGTCAAGGCGTGTTCTCCTCCAGGTAAGAGACGCCTCGTCAAGGAGAGCGGAGCCAAGTCCGTAACGGGTAACGGCAAGGTCGCCACTGCCGTCGTCAATCACGGTGAGTGACAAAGTTCGGAAGTTCGAAATCTCCAGTTGCACCTCTATTGCACGGGCACTTCCGTGCCGAACGCTGTTGAAGACGAGTTCGGGGATGAGGTCGTTCACTGACCTCGCAGTGAGTGGGTCGGACTCGAGGGCTTCTCTCGCCAGTGGATCGATGGTGACCTTGACGTTGACGGTCCCAGACCAGTTGCGCTGAGTGAGTGAGATGACCTTGTCGATCGGATCAGGTTCGGTATCGCCAAGATTGAATGCGCTGACCACCTGGAGGACTTCTGCCTGCACAGATTCCAGCAGCTCCTTGTCGGCATTTCCCTGGGCATCGGCACTGTCCAGTCGCAGGAACGCGGCGGCGAGGGATGTCTGTATGCGACTGTGAAGCGCGTGGGCCAGAGCGCGCTCCCGTTGCCGATACTGCTCTCGAGCGCGAGCGAGCATCCAGCGAAGATCTGCTGTCGTGGCCCGCAGGTCCGACTCCAGCTCCAGGTTGTGATCCCGGGCGGCCTGAGCAACCGCCAGTGGGGCACTGATGAGAAGGGCGAATATCGGTGCCATGGTGACGAAGAGGAGCGGCCGCGGCTGACTGTGCATGTAGGGGAGAGTCGCCAGTCCTAGTGCCGCGCCGCCTAGGAGCACTGCGACGGTGAAAGCCACGGCCTTGATACCCGCACCGCGGTGGGCGGTCACCCGGATCGCCCCGCGACGCAGGAGCCAGAATGCCGGAATCACCACGATTGACGTCGCTGCAAACCACGCGGCGGATTGCGCGCCGTAGCGAGAATAGTTGAACGGAATTCCCAAGCCGAGGAGCAGGATCGTGACGATGAGCGGGTGGATGCGGGTTGGATCCAGCCCCTCCCGTAATGTCAGTAGCCAATCGACCCTTCGTGATTCCGGCACCGACTTCGGCGCCACCCAGCCGGGTGGCTGGGCGGCGAGTTGGTGGCTGAGTGGCCGCACGACTTCATCGATGGTCACGCGAAGTCTCTGTCGAAGCTCGTATGAATCCGAGGCTTGCAGGCCACCGAGGCTCTCGAGGATCGACCGCCGTATTGCGTCCACGGTTCGATCGCCGAGCTGTGCCAGATCGTGCTGGACAGTCTGCTGGAGAACAACTAGTTGGTCGCGGTCGGCCACGAGTTGACGACGACGGGATTGCAGACCGCGCACTTCACTGACGAGGAACCACAGGATCATGGTGACGACTGCCATATGGCTCACCGACACCACCACCCTGAAGGTCAGGTCGAGTGAATCCGTTACGCCAATGAGCAATAGCAGGACGGCGAAGGCCGCTCCGCGGACCGCTGCTCCGATGACTACCGATATCGCAAGCAGCAAGTTCCAAGTATTGGCAGGAACATGGGGGCAGATCGCCCGCCAGGTCAAGTACGGGAAGGCGAACATCAGGGCCTGGAGAGCAATGAGCAGAATGAGGCGCGTCGCGATGAGGCTGATGCCCTCGCCGCGTCCGGTTCCCTCTCCGAACTGCACAACGATGGCCCAGGCCGAGGTCAAGGTGAAGACCGGCAGCGAGAGCAGTGCTTCGGGCATCAGTGTGACTCGACGCGCGGACTTCTCTTGCACGCTCCATGCGTTACGCACGTCATTCGGCACAAGTAGCTCCCTGGCTCTGGCGCACTCTCGCCGGTCAGTATCGCGGATTCGAGTGGATGTGGCGGCGATGCATACAAGTCCGTAGCAGCCCGGGCGGCTTGCTGGTGAGGGAAATCCCTCAAGAGAAGTCGAGGAATGGATACCCGTCTTAGCGTCTTCTCCACCCAGGCCTCATCGGAGATGAGGCTGCTGATCACGCCACGAGAGGGTTGTCATGTCTGAGTACACGAATGCCAACGCGATGGACCATGTCATCCTGGTGCTATTCGAAAACCGATCGCTCGACAACATGCTTGGCCACCTCTACGGCCCTGCATCGGGCAAGACGTTCGAGGGTGTGATCAACAAGGATCTGTCGAACCCCGTGCCGGCCTGGGCAGAGCATCAGCCGCCGGATGGTAGCGGTGTCGTGCGGTATCACGCTGCCACGGATATGAACTCGCCGAACCCGGACTCCGGTGAGGAGTACTTCCACACGAATACGCAACTATTCAACATCCTCGACGAGCACAACAAGGGCAAGATGGGCGGGGACGTGACGGCGCCCTGGAACGCGCCTGCGCCGGGCACGACGCCGACGATGGACGGCTTCGTGACCGACTACATCAACGCGTTCATTCCGCAGATGGATCGGCAGCCAACCTTCGAGGAGTACTCGCAGATCATGTCAGGCTTCCTGCCCGAGGACCTTCCGGTCCTGAGTGGTCTGGCAAGCGACTTCGGGGTCTTCGACCACTGGTACTCCGAGGTGCCCTCGCAGACCTTCATGAACCGTTCGTTCTGGACTGCCGCGACGTCGTCGAACATCACCATCAACCATCCGGTGTCGAACTTCATCAACGACAACACCGCCGAGACGATCTTCGAGCGGATCGAGGCACATGGCAAGACCTGGAAGGTCTATGTCATGGAGCCTTGCCCCGTGTCGTTTGCGGGTCTGATTCACATGTCGAGGTTGAAGGACAAGTTCTCGACGAACTTTGCCCCGTTCTCTCAGTTCGAGAAGGATGCGAAGGAAGGCACGCTGCCGAACTTCTCGTTCATCGAACCTAACCTGTTCGCGGGGCACGGCGATTATCATCCGGCTGCGGATCGCGCGATGGTGCCGGGCGACGTTGTCATTCCGTTCGATCCGCCTTCGTCGATCCTGGCGGGTGAGCTCTTCCTGGACCGGCTCTACAAGGCCTACCGCACGATGAAGAGCGAGAC
>JBPCSY010000012.1:0-3429 GCA_051006695.1 Candidatus Nanopelagicales bacterium | reverse complement strand
CGAACACCAAGGGGGGGTGATGCGATCGAGCCACGGCCCCTTCTCGTATGTCTGGGGTCTGAACCTCCGCAGTTACGGCAGCGGCTTCGTGTTGTTATGGCAGTGGAATCGCGAAGGGGTGCGCGGCAGCCTCGGGCCTGGCCTCGTCGGTCGAGACCCAGTCGAGGGCATTCCCGAGGAGTCGGCGGAACATTTCATTGGCAAAGGTGCTCGGGCCATCGCCCATGAGCAGGGTCGCGATCGGACTGTGGCCCGCGGTCGTGGTCCAGCCCATCAGCGAACTGCCGCCATGGAGGCCACCACCTGCAGGCCGGCCGGCACAGGTCACGCCGGTCGAAGATCCGTGGCTGACCTCGTCAAAGGTGTCCTGGAAGAGCTCACCGCTCATGTCAGCATCGTGACCGAGGATCGGCGTGATGCGATCGGTGAGCACGGGGGCGAAATAGAGCTCGTCGTCCACTGCAAAGTCGGTGACCCCGGCGCAGATCGGGTGGTCAGGTGCCGTGACCGTGACCGTAAACGGACCGACGCGGTAGCCCGAAGATGGCAGGTCGACCCCGCGCAGGGTGCCGGGTGCGTAGAGAAAGCGACCACCGATGGCCTCGGCCCAGCCCTCCCAGGCCGGCCATGAACTGATGGCGTGGTGCAGCACCACGACTCCCTGGCCGGTATCCAGGAGGCCCACGAGATCCTCGGCCACGCCTGGCTCCGGGGCAATGGGCTGCGGGGCAACTCCGCGCTTGAGGGCCAGGCCCGGAATGTCGTGCAGCAGGATGGCGTCCCATTGTCCGGCGTGCTCGGGGGAGAGCCAGCTCTGGGCGGAGGGCTGAATCGCGTGGGCGAAGACCCAGCCGCGCTCCTCGCAGATGGCCGAGATGGCTCCGAGGAAGTCGTCCATGGCGACGCGGTGCCCGCCGGTGATGACCAGGATTCGCTTGGCTGCCGACATCGGAACTCCGCTCGTGGAGGTCGCGCGCTTCACGCGCAGGGGCTGTCGCTCCTGAGGTACTTACTATAGTCTGCTTCCTATAACTGTGAGGAGCTTCTGAATGACGGAAACCGCTGCCCCGGGCGTCCAGTACGGCCCGCGCGAGGGATACGCCGACCATGTCAGCCGCGAGCTGGTGCTCGAGTTGCACCGCACGATGGTTCGCATCCGTCTGTTCGAGGAGCACTCCGGCAAGCTGGTCGAGTCCGGTGACATGCCCGGGTTCCTTCATCTGTACGTCGGCGAGGAGGCTGTCGCCACCGGTGTCATGTCCGTCTTCACGGACGCCGACCAGATGACGTCCACGCATCGTGGTCATGGTCATGCCATTGCCAAGGGTGCCGAGTTCCGTCCGATGTTCGCCGAGCTCTACGGCAAGACCACCGGCTACTGCAAGGGCCGCGGCGGTTCGATGCATATCGGTGACACCCAGAAGGGCATGCTCGGCGCGAATGCGATTGTCGGCGGCGGTATCCCGATTGCCGTCGGTGCAGCCTTCGCGTCGCAGTACCGCGGCGACGGCACCGTAGCGGCCAGCTTCTTCGGTGACGGCGCCACCAACATCGGTGCCTTCCATGAGGCCGTCAACATGGCCGCCGTCTGGGATCTCCCCGTGCTGTTCGTCTGCGAGAACAACGGCTACGCCGAGTTCACCTCGCAGGACAATCACATGAAGCTCGAAGACATCGCCGAGCGTGCCGCCTCCTACGGCATCCCGGGTGTTGTCGTCGACGGCATGGATGTCCTCGCCGTACGCGCCGTAGCAATCGATGCAGTCGAGCGTGCCAAGCGCGGAGAGGGCCCGACCCTGATCGAGGCGAAGACCTACCGCTACTTCGATCACCAGGGCATCAAGGGCATGCGCATTCCCTACCGTGACCCGGCTGAGGTCGAGGCATGGCGCGAGCGCGATGCGATTCGCCTTCTCGAGGCCGTCGGCGTCGCCCGCGGGCTCGTCACCGAGGTCGAGTTCGCGTCCATCTGGACAGAGACCGAGGCCGAGATCTTCGAGGCGATCGAGTTCGCCCGCAACAGCCCAGATCCCGATCCTGCCGACATCCTCGACGACGTCTACACCGTCTGACCTACGAAGGAATTCCTGTGACTACCCGCGAACTGACGTACGTCAAGGCCTTCAACGAGGGCATGCACCAGGCGATGGCCGCTGATCCCGATGTCTTCCTCATCGGAGAAGACGTCGCCGGCTACGGCGGTGTCTTCCACATGTTCGACGGCCTGCTCACCGAGTTCGGTGATAAGCGCGTCAAGGACACTCCCATTGCCGAGCAGGCCATCATCGGCCTGGGCGTCGGTGCCGCAGCACGTGGCCTGCGCCCCGTGTGCGACCTGATGTTCATGGACTTCGTCGGCGTCGCGATGGATCAGATCTTCAACCAGGCCGCGAAGATGAAGTACATGTTCGGCGGCGGCGCTCGCGTCCCGCTGACCATTACTACCGCGGGCGGTGGCGGAATGTCGGCTGCCGCGCAGCACAGCCAGAGCCTCGAGGCCTGGCTCGCGCACATCCCGGGCCTGAAGGTGGCGATGCCCGCCAGCCCCTACGACGCCAAGGGCTTGATCGTGGGAGCAATTCGCGACGACAACCCGACCATCGTCGTGATGAACAAGAAGATGCTCGGCGTGAAGGGCCCGGTTCCGGAAGAGCTGTACGCAATTCCGATGGGCCAGGCCAACATCGTGCGCGAGGGCGCCGACATCACCGTCATCGCGATCGGTCGTATGGTCGTCGAGGCCGCCAAGGCAGCGGCGACCCTCGAGGCCGAGGGCATCTCGGTCGAGATCATCGACCCCCGCACCGTTCAGCCCCTCGACACCCCGGCGATCATCGCCTCGGTGAAGAAGACCAATCGCGCACTCGTCGTGCATGAGGCGGTGGAGTTCGGCGGCATCGGCGCGGAGATCTCCGCGCAGATCACCGAGCAGGCTTTCGATTACCTCGATGCCCCCGTGGGTCGCGTCGCTGCTCCTTTCTCGCCGTCGCCGTACGCGCCGATTCTCGAGAACGCCTACATGCCCGATGCCAACCGCATCGCCACCGGCATTCGCGCAGTGGTCGGGCGGGGCTAGTCGTGGCAATTGAGGTAACCCTGCCCAAGCTCGGCCTCACGATGGAGGAGGGCACTCTCGAGGAGTGGCTGGTCAATGACGGCGACGTCATTACCGTCGGTACTCCGCTGCTTCGCCTGGCCACCGACAAGATCGATGTCGATGTCGAAGCCGAGGCCGAGGGCATCATCGCTCGTGCCGTGCCCAATGGCACGACCCTTCCGCCGGGCGCAGTACTCGGCTGGCTCCTTGCTCCGGGCGAAGTTGCTCCTGCAGGTGCAGCACCGGTAGCCGCTGCCGCGGTCGTGCACGAGGGCGGACGCCAGTTCGTCTCGCCCAATGCCCGTCGTGTTGCCGATCAGCTGGGCGTAGAC
>JBPCSY010000011.1:0-3265 GCA_051006695.1 Candidatus Nanopelagicales bacterium | reverse complement strand
GTCTCGCGCTCTATCGCTCCCACGCAGACTGGAATCTCATCCGTAGGCTGGTACCGGGGGTGCTGGCGGGCTTTGTCATCACGGCACTGTTGTTCGTCTTCGTCGACATGGTGGTTGTCGGTCGGATCCTCGGGCTGCTGATCCTCGCGTCGGTATTCCTCGAGGTATGGCGACTACGCACGGAAAAGCAGGTTCCCCACGATCATCCGGGCGTGGAGAACAAGATCGCGATCGCGTTCTTCGGCACGCTCACCGGCATGACCACCATGGGCGCTAACGCGGGGGGAGCCGCCATGACGCTCTACCTGGTGAAGATGCGCGTCTCCATGCTTGCCTTCATGGGCACGGCCGCCTGGTTCTTCCTGATCCTGAATGTCATCAAGGTGCCATTCGTGGTGGGTCTGCACGTGCTCACCGGGGACTCCCTGCTGATCAGCCTCCGCTTCATTCCGGCACTCGTCATCGGCGGCATTCTCGGGGCATTCGTCTTCCGGCGGATGAACCAGCGCGTCTTCACCACCGTCGCGCTTTCGCTCAGTGCCCTCGCGGCGCTATGGCTGATCATCATGGGGTGAGCCATCACGCGTGATTCCACGAACCCCGTGAGGTGTCGCGCGGGGGAGCGGCCCCCGGAGTCTGGGAGGCTAGGGCAGTGAAGATCAGTCGTCCGGCCGTGCCCTCCGTGCGGCCGACACTCCTGATCACCGGAGCCCTTGGCGCATTGTGGGCCGCGGTGATCGGCCTGGTGATCGTCACGATTCCCGTTTACCTCGCTCAGGCGGCGTCGTCATCGGCTGCGGGCTGGGATTCGACTCTTCGCTCCGGTGCTGCCGCGTGGCTGGTGGCCAATGACGTTCCGATTCGCCTCGGCTCGGTCTGGTACTCGCTGCTCCCGTGGGGGCTTCTGGTTATCCCGGTGACGCTTCTCGTACTCGCCGGCCGCTGGGCAGCACATGTCTCGCATGCCCGCACGCGCAGTGAGCGGGCAATCGTCATCGCGAGTGCTGCTGTGGTCTATGGGCTCCTCGGCCTCCTTGCCTCGCTCATCTCCGGCACTGATTCGGTGTCCACGGATGCGACCCGATCCGCGATCACCGCTGTAGTGGTGTCATTGCTTGGCTTCGGGTGGGGCGTGCTGCGCGCGCGTATCGCCGCTCGACGTGGTGCACTCTCGCCAACGCGGCAAGTGATCTGGCGTGCGGGCGGTCTGGCGATCATCGTGCTCATTGCGGTGTCTTCGGTGCTGTTCCTCATCGCACTCGTGATCGGATTCCCGACGGCGATCGACATGCAGACAGCGCTTGATGCCGGTCCGGTCGGCGGCCTCGTGCTGCTGCTCCTGGGCATCGGCTATCTGCCGATGATGCTGACCTGGGCCATCGCCTACAGCGCGGGCAGCGCCGTGACCATCGGCACCGGCGCAGTGATCTCCCCCTTCGTGCCCAATTCGGTTCCGACGGAGCTTCCCCCTTTCCCGCTGCTAGCGGCACTGCCCACCGGTTCATCGACGGCGCAGTGGTTCTTGCCCGTGCTCATCGTGGGAGCGGGAGTCCTCGTCGGAATCTGGATCTCGCGTCGCATCGTGCTGCCCGCGCTCAAGCGTGCTGGTGTTGCCGCGGCGGCCTCAGGAATTGCGGCATGTGCCGTCCTTCTCGCTGCGTTGATGTCGAACGGCTCAGTAGGTGTCGAGCGACTTCGTGATCTCGGCCCGGCGCCACTTCTCACTGCTGTACTCGTCTTCGCTTTGCTGTGCGTTGGATCGATCCCGGTAGTCCTGGCTTTCGGCCGACGACCGTTGATCGAGTACGTGATCGAGGAGCCAGTGGTGGTGGAGACGCCCGCGGCGGCTCCCGTCGTGATCGAGTCCCCGATGAGCGCGCAGGCCGACGAGCCGGCGATCACGCCCTCGAGCGTCCTCGACCAGAGCAATACGCAGGTGATCATCCTGCCTAGGAGCACGGAGTCTGATGATGAGTGACGCCACGCCTGCCCGCCGGGTCGATATCACCGCGGCCTTCCGCTGGGGGCTCGTCGCCTTCAAGCGCAAGCCCGGAATTCTGATCGGCCTGGCCGCCATCGTCTTCCTGATCTACGTGATCCAAGGGCTGGGTTCCGGCCCCATCACCGATCTTCTCGAGCGCACCCTTGCCGACTGCGGGAATCTCGCGAGTGCCGAATGCCAGGCAGCGATCAACTCCTCGATGTCGGCAATCCTCGTCACGCTTGTCATGTCGGTGGTCTTCACTGCCCTCGCCGGTATCGCGAAGTACGGCGTGTACCGGGCCACGATAGGCATGACGCGCGGCCGCGAGCCGCTCCTCTCCGACATGCTGCCCGAGACGCACTTCGGTGCCTTCGCCCTCTTCGCGGTGATCTACAGCATCGCCACGATTGTCGGACTCGGCCTCTGCCTGCTGCCTGGAATCGTGGTCATCCTGTTCTTCCAGCTCACGCCCTTCTACATTCTCGATCGGGGCATGCCGGTGGGCGAGGCCCTGCGAGCAAGCGCACGTGCAGCACGGTCGAATCTGGTGCCGATGCTGATCCTGACCGTGTTCATCGTGGGCACGATGCTGATCGGGAGCATCCTGTTCGGGGTGCTGACCCTGGTGCTTCTGCCCTATTCGCTGCTCGTGACTGCCCACGTCTTCCGTCAGCTCAATGCCGAGCAGGTCGCCTGAGCATCGACCGATACATTTGGGCAGTGACCTCCCGAATCCTGGTACTTGCCTCCGGCTCGGGGTCCCTGCTGCAGTCACTCCTCGATTCCCCGGTCAGCGACGCTGTCGTGGCCGTGGGCTCCGATACCTCTGAGGCGTTCGCCCTGCAGCGCGCAGCCGAGGCGGGCATCGCCGCGTTCACGGTGAGCCCCACCGATTTCGATACTCGTGCTGACTGGAATGCCGGGCTGCTGGCAGCGATTCGCGCTGTCGATCCAGATCTCATTGTCAGTGCCGGATTCATGCGCATCATCGGAGCCGAGATCGTCGAGGCCTACCGCGGGCGCATCATCAACACTCACCCTGCCTTGCTGCCCGCCTTCCCGGGTGCGCACGGCGTGCGCGACGCGATGGCCTACGGAGTCAAGGTCACCGGCTGCACCGTGCACTTTGTCGATGAGGGTGTAGATACCGGCAGCATCATCGCCCAGGCAGCAGTGTCCATCGAGCCCGATGACACCGAGGAATCCCTGCACGAACGCATCAAGGTCCAGGAGCGTCGACTCCTCGTCGACGTTGTCACGCAATTGATCGGAGCACAGCAA
>JBPCSY010000010.1:0-3385 GCA_051006695.1 Candidatus Nanopelagicales bacterium | reverse complement strand
CTACTGGTCGGTCCACCACAAGGGGTTACGGCCAGCAAGTGATGTGTGCAGTCGACTCGGAAATGCGAAGCTAGAGCGACGCTGTATGCAGGCGACCTAGACGGCCACTCTGATC
This sequence comes from Candidatus Nanopelagicales bacterium, assembly GCA_051006695.1. Classification (GTDB taxonomy): domain Bacteria; phylum Actinomycetota; class Actinomycetes; order S36-B12; family S36-B12; genus CAIKZY01. The sequence continues at coordinate 3,270 of JBPCSY010000010.1, read as the reverse complement.
AGTCGCAGGCCTCGTAATCGAAGGGGCAGTGCCGGCACCTGTTGCCGCAGCAGGCCCCACGATTTAGGTGATAAGCCTCGGTCATCACGAACAATCCCGTGCGCGGATCGAAGTACCCGTCGTCCTCCCGTGCCATAGCCTGGGCGTGAGCGATGGCAATGGCCTCGCTCTCGGACGTCGTACTCATGGAGAGAGTCTGGCATGTGGGATTTCAGCGGGCGCCGTGCAGTGATCACCGGTGCGGGCAGTGCGATCGGGATCGGATTCGAGTCGGCCCGAGTGCTGGCCCAATTGGGGGCATCCGTTGCGCTTCTTGGCCTGAGTGAGCGAGTAATCGATCGTGCGAACGAGCTCAACGAGATGGGATTCGACGCGATCGCCGCGCGCTGCGATCTCACCGATGCAGATGCGACCTCCGAGGTCTTCGAGATGCTGGCCGATGAACTAGGCGGTATCGACGTACTCGTGAACAACGCGGGCATGACCAGCCATGACAATCCGGCCGTTACGGAGATGGGCGGCGTGAATGAGATCAGCTTTGCCGGCTGGCAGGCGGCGCTGAGCCGGAATCTCGACACCGCCTTCCTCGCCTCGAAGGCCGCACTTCCTCACCTGCGCGCGTCGGGCACGGGGCGCATCATCATGATCTCGAGCGTGACCGGCCCGCACATGGCGATGCGGAATCTCGTCGGATACGCAGCCGGCAAGGGCGGCATGAACGGATTAATGAAAGGCCTGGCTCTCGATGAGGCGTGCAATGGCATCACCTGCAATGCGGTGGCGCCCGGCTGGATTCACACCGAAGCGCTGACGGGGCCGGAGTACGAGCAAGGGTTCACCGTCCCGATGGGTCGCCCAGCGCGGCCCGAGGAAGTGGCATCGGCGGTGGCCTGGCTCGCCTCGCCGGGTGCCTCGTACATCACCGGCCAGTCCATCGTGGTCGATGGAGGCAACTCCATCGCAGAAGAGCGCGGCTGACGGGCAGGCATGCCCATTCGGTAGGTTTTCTCCATGGGTGCAGACAAGCTGATTTCCAGTGGCAGTCCGTGGGAGAGCAAGATCGGTTACTCCCGTGCAGTGGTGGCAGGTGACTACGTCCACGTGTCCGGCACGACGGCAACGATCGATGGAGTGGTGCAGCATCCCGGCGATGCCTACAACCAGACTCTGACCGCCCTCGGCGTGATCGAAAAGGCCATCGCTCAGGTCGGCGTGACGCTAGCTGATGTCGTGCGCACTCGTTGCTACGTGTCCAGCGCCGAGGCGATGGACGATGTCGCTAAAGCTCACGGCGAGATCTTCGGCGACATTCGCCCGGCCCTCACGATTCTCTCGGGCGTGGCCTTCGTTGATCCGGCGATGCTCGTCGAGATCGAGGCAGACTGCTACTCGCGAGATATTCGCAAGTAGCCCACCTAGATCGAGAAGTCATCCTCGGTCTGCCAGACGCCATCGGCGCTGATGTAGGAATTCGACGTGGTGAGGTGACCTGTCACCTGCATCTCAAGTTCTTCCACGCGGCGAAGGAGCGATTTCACGCTGGTGCCGACGGGATCCGGAAGATCGGCATCCTCACCGGTCGGACGAATGCGGCCGCGTGAATCTGCGATGACCTGACCGGGAACGCCAACAACGACCGAATGCTCAGCCACCGTGCGCAGCAGCACGGCATTGGCGCCGATTCGACTATCGGAGCCGACATAAATATCGCCCAGCACCTTGGCGCCACTGCCCACCACGATGCGATCGCCGATCGTGGGGTGTCGCTTCCCCGGGTCGAGAGTGTTTCCGCCGAGGGTCGCACCGTGATAGATCGTGACATCGTCACCGATCACCGTGGTCTCACCGATCACCACGCCGGATCCGTGATCGATGAACAGGCGTGCACCCAAGGTCGCGCCCGGATGAATCTCGATCTGAGTCAGGAAGCGAATGAATTGAGAGACCGCGCGACCCAGGAACTTCGCCCGGTGTCGCCACAGCCAATTGCTGATTCGATGACCCCAGACGGCATGAATGCCGGGGTAGAGCAGTGCAACCTCGATACGACTGCGAGCGGCCGGATCGCGTTCGACGATCGAGGCAAGCTCATCGCCAATGCGACCCATGCGTGTCTCCGTGTGCGCTGGCGATTAGTCGCCGAGTCCGGCGAAGAGCGCGGTCGACAGGTAGCGCTCGCCAAAGCTCGGGATGATCACGACGATGGTCTTGCCGGCATTCTCCGGGCGCTTCGCCACCTCGCGGGCCGCCCAGAGTGCAGCACCGGAGGAGATTCCCACGAGCAGGCCTTCCTCCGTCGCCGCGCGACGAGCGGTCGCCATGGCGTCATCGGCCACGACGCGGATGACCTCGTCGTATACGTCGGTGTCGAGAACGGCAGGGACGAAGCCTGCGCCGATGCCTTGGAGGGGGTGCGGGCCCTTGGCGCCACCGGAGAGAACCGGAGAGGCGTCAGGCTCGACAGCCACGATCTGGATAGAGGGCTTGAGTTCCTTGAGGGCCTGGCCGACGCCGGTGATGGTGCCGCCGGTACCCACGCCGGCGACGACGATGTCGACGGTGCCGTCGGTGTCGTTCCAGATCTCCTGGGCGGTCGTCTTGCGATGGATCGCGGGGTTCGCGAGATTGTTGAACTGCTGCGGCATGAAGTACTTGGGGTCGCTGGCGGCGAGTTCGGTGGCTCGCGCGATTGCGCCACCCATGCCCTCGGGGCCGGGCGTGAGAATCAACTCGGCACCATAGCCGCGCAGCAGCATTCGTCGTTCGATGCTCATCGTCTCGGGCATGGTGAGCACGATCTTGATGCCGCGGGCGGCGCAGACCATGGCAAGTGCGATGCCGGTATTGCCGCTTGTCGGCTCCACGACGATCGTGTCGGGGCCGATCAGGCCGGCCTGCTGCGCGGCATCGATCATTGCGACGCCAATGCGGTCCTTGACGCTATTGCCCGGATTGAAGAACTCCAGCTTGGCCAGGACCTCGGCGTCAGCACCGTCGGTGACCTTCCGGATGCGGACGAGGGGGGTGTTGCCGACCAGCTCAGTGATGTCATTGGCGATACGCATGAGCCGACTCTATAGGCGAATTCGTGCACGTCCAGGGGGGCGGATGTCACCTGCAAGGCGTTTGCAGCAATGACTCGGCCCCCGTGCAGGAGCACGAGGGCCGAGGAACTGGGGTGACCGACGGGATTCGAACCCGCGACATTCGCGACCACAACGCGACGCTCTACCGCTGAACTACGGTCACCATGGAGCCCCCGAAGACTAC
>JBPCSY010000009.1:0-2576 GCA_051006695.1 Candidatus Nanopelagicales bacterium | reverse complement strand
GCCTCGTACGTCACTGGCTCAGAGGTTCTCATAGATGGTGGTCTATTACTTGGGGTGCTCAGCTGATGCCCTCTGCGATCGTAGTTGGCGCGGGGCACAACGGGCTTGTCGCGGCTTTCTACCTTGCGAGAGCGGGACTCGACGTGACCGTGCTGGAAGCGCGGGAGACCGTCGGAGGTCTGTGTGCCACAGAGGAGATTTTTCCAGGGATTCGTGGAAATTTCTGCGCAAACTCCGCTCACAATCTCGAGCCGAAAGTCCTCGAGGACATGAGGCTGGAGCACTTCGGGCTTCGTTGGAGTGAACCACTCGAGCCCAACTCCTTCATCATGTTTCCTGGAGGACGGCGAATTGTGTCGTGGCCGAATCCCACCGATGCCGCGGCTGAATACGAGCAATTCTCGGAAGGGGAGTACTTCCGGTATCAGGAGACGCTCGAGGAGATGGCTGATCTAGGCCGAGCGCTCGATGTCTCCTTCTTTTCCTCGCCTCCCTCATTTGCGGAACTTGCATCAAAGCCGATGTCCTGGCAACAGCAGGAGGTCTTTCGCAGGGTCATGTTCGGCAGCGCAGCTGATGTCGTCAACGTTCGCTTGAAATCCGAGGAGGCGCGAACATCACTGGGAATGCTCGCCGCCGCCGGAAACTTCATCGGCCCGGCGACGCCCGGCTCCGCTTACCAGTTGATGCAGCGTGCCCTGTATCGCGGTGCGAGTGCAGTTCGAGATCGACCGTCGATCAAGGCCACTGCTGATTTCAATTCACGCGCGGCTCTAGGCGGTATGGGGGCGATCACGAATGCGATGGCGGAGGTCGTGCTCTCTCTTGGTGCCACGATCCGTACGAATACTCGAGTTGCTCGCATCCTGACTTCAGAATCAGGCGCTGTCGGCGTCGTTCTCGAGGGTGGGGAAGAGCTTCGCGCCGATGTCGTGGTGTCTGCGCTCAACCCAAAGTTGACGATGGTGGATCTTGTCGATGAAGGTGCCTTCCCGAGCGATGCGCGCGAAGCGTACGCATCACTCGACATGTCGGGATGCATGGGCAAGGTGTTCCTGGAACTCGAAGAGCTACCGATATTCGATTGCGCGCGAAGCGCCGAGGAGAACGCCCTGTTGGTTCGTTGCGGCTTCCGCATCGGGGACACCGTCGATGAAATGCAGCTGTCTTTTGAAATGGCCCGGCGAGGGGAATGGTCGGGAGCTCCGGTGATCTACGGCTTGACGCAAACGGCCTACGACCCGACTCTCACCACCACGGGTCGACACGTGATGAGTCTCTCGGTCTGTTATGCGCCGTATGACGTCACCGGCGGATGGGAGGCGAACAAGGACGCTTGGGGTGCTCACGTCGTGGATCACCTGCGTGGATACGTCCGAAACCTGGATGCAGTTCTCCGTGACGTGCGGGTGCTCACCACGGTTGAGTTGGAACAGGAATTCGGGCTCCTGGGAGGTAACGCCCTCCACGGCGATGTGACCGTGCCTCACATGTTCGACTGGCGGCCAATCCCCGGCTATAGCGATTACACGACTCCGGTGAAATCCCTATATCTATGTTCGAATGGAACCTGGCCGGCGAATTATGTCTCGGGTCTTCCCGGCCATAATGCGGCGCACAAGATTTTGAGTGACCTCGCCAGCAGCCAAGACGAATGATCCATGACGAAGCCCCGAGCCAATGGCTCGGGGCTTCGTCATTCTCGGGAAAGCATTACGCGGAAACGCGGTCCTCGGACTTCGCCACCGGCGCGGGGATAAAGGTCTGGGCACTGATGCGACGACGGCTGTAGATCGCCTCGCGCTCTTCCTCGGTCATGCCGCCCCAGACGCCATAAGGCTCGCGGACCGACAGGGCATGGGCAGCGCACTCGGTGATGACGGGGCAGCGGTTACACAGGGCCTTTGCGGCACTCTGGCGGTTCTCGCGGGCGGCTCCGCGCTCACCCTCGGGGTGGAAGAAGATGTTGGGATCCTCGCCTCGGCACGCGCCATCCATCTGCCAGTCCCAGATGTCGGCGTTGGGGCCGGGGAGCCGTGATACGTCTGCCATGTCTTCCTCCAGGGGGTCGATCCTGCGGTTTTTGTGGGGCGTGCCGTTCGTGTGATCACACTCTATAAACCGCGCCATAAGTTGGTCAAGTAGTTTTACTTGAATAATCTGTGAAGTAGGCCACTCCTCGGGATGCGTAACGAGGGCGACCCCAGGAGAATGGCCTCATGACCGCTGAATCCCTGGCCGAGCCGGGCCTGACCGTTGCCGCGGTCGCCCGCCGCCTGGGCATCGCGCCGGCCACTTTGCGCACCTGGGATCGCCGTTACGGGCTCGGGCCGTCCGAGCATTCGGCGGGCGCTCATCGCCGCTACTCCCAGTCGGATATCGCCCGCCTCGACCACATGCGCCGGCTGGTAGTCAGTGGCGTCTCGCCCGGGGAGGCCGCGGCTGCCTGTTTGACCATGACCGAGGTTGAGCCGAGTGCTCCGCCGTCGGGGGGAGGCTCGGTCATCGCGATGCCCGGGGCCACCGCGGCGGCCCGCGGCCTCGCGCGCGCGGCCCGCGCCCTCGATGGTGAGTCA
>JBPCSY010000008.1:0-5572 GCA_051006695.1 Candidatus Nanopelagicales bacterium | reverse complement strand
TGAACCGGGCCTGGAAGATGGCGTTCATCGGGCCCAGGCCCATCGACACCGTCGGGAACTGCCAGAACTCCGGCATCAGCCTCGGGTGCGGATAGGACGGCAGCCCGCCGCCGGGGTGGCTGTGCTCCTGGCGGAATCCGTCGAGCCGGTCGGCGGACAGCCGGCCCTCGAGGAACGCGCGGGCGTAGATGCCGGGGGAGGCGTGGCCCTGGAAGAACACCTGGTCGCCGCCGCCCGGATGGTCGGGGCCGCGGAAGAAGTGGTTGAAGCCGACCTCGTAGAGCGAGGCCGAGCTCGCGTAGGTCGAGATGTGGCCGCCGACGGAGATGCCGGGGCGCTGGGCGCGATGGACCATGATCGCGGCGTTCCAGCGGATGATCTGGCGGATGCGGGCCTCGATGGCCTCATCGCCGGGGAACCACGGCTCGCGCTCCGGCGGGATCGTGTTGATGTAGTCCGTGCTGCGCAGGCTGGGCAGGCCGACATTGCGCTCGGCCGCGCGTCGCAGCAGCGACAGCATCACGTAGCGAGCGCGGTAGTTGCCGCCCTCATTGACCAGTTGGTCGAAGGACTCGACCCATTCGGAGGTCTCATCGGGGTCGACATCGACGTACTGAGTGGGCAGGCCACCCGCGAGTAGCGGGTCTCGATCGCGTCCGGAGGCCACGTGTTCCCTTTCGAAGGCCGGCACTTCGGGGTCTCCGAGTGGCCGGGGGTATGGACAGGGGTGAAGCAGGGGCGTGCACGTGCATGACGGGGGTTACCAGTTCCCCCCAATCCTTCCACGCGGCCGATCGTCACGCATGAAGGGGAGGGAACACGGGAATTCACCCCTCTACTTCGGCCTGGTCGCTTGCGCTGGGCCCCCGAGCGGTGTGGACTACCGACCACAGCGGGTCGAATGACCCGCAGGCACGGGCGGTGAGCCCGGCTCATGACGGTGAGGAGATCTCGTGACCGCCGCAGGCGATCTCGACGAGGCACGTACGCGTGCCAGTCGGCTAGGGCTCGAGCAGGGCCAGACCGTCCAGGAGATCGGCTACGACGACGATGTCGACGAAGCCCTGCGCACCGGTATCGAGGCTGTCATCGGCAGTGAACTCGTCGACGAGGATTTCGACGAGGTTGTCGATGTCGTGCTGATGTGGTGGCGCGAGGACGACGGTGATCTCGTCGATGCGCTGGTCGACTCACTTGGACTGCTTGCCGACCATGGCGTGGTCTGGCTACTGACGCCGAAGCCCGGACGCGACGGTCACGTCGAGGCCGAAGACATCTCTGACGCCGCTCCTACGGCCGGTCTGCAGCAGACCAGCACAGTCAGTGCGGGTGCCAACTGGCAGGGCACCCGACTCGTCGCCCCACGCGCCAAGCGCTGATTCGCACGTGAGTGCGGAGGTGGGGCAGCCGGCCCCGGAGTTCACTCTGGCCAATCAGTTCGGCGAGTCGATCTCGCTCGCGGATTTCCGCGGGAAGAAGAACGTCGTCCTCATGTTCTATCCCTTCGCCTTCACCGGAATCTGCACCGGTGAGCTATGCGAGCTCCGTGACAGCCGAGCCGACTTCGCCGCCGTCGATGCCGAGATCCTCAGTGTCTCCTGCGATACGCCGCACACCCTGAAGGTGTACGCGAAGCAGGAGAACCTGTCGCATTCGCTGCTCAGTGACTTCTGGCCCCACGGTGAGGTTGCGCAGGCCTATGGCGTGTTCCTGCCGGAGAAGGGATTCGCCACCCGCGGCACCTTCGTCATCGACAAGGCTGGCATCGTGCGCTGGAGCGTCATCAATGCGCCTGGCGAGGCGCGCAGCGCCGACGAGTACAAGGCAGCCCTCGCCGACCTCTAGGCCATCGCCTGGATCCGTGTTCGGGCAGCGGGGGAGAGGCGGTAGCCTCAGGCCTCCCGGGTGATTAGCTCAGTTGGTTAGAGCGCTGCCCTTACAAGGCAGATGTCGGGGGTTCGAGTCCCTCATCACCCACGTATCCGTTCGAGTGCCTCTTCGCCCACTCATGCGTTCGAGTCCCTCTTCACCCACCACGACTGCTCGGTAGCCTTCACCCATGGCCACCGTGCGAGAACTCATCTCCGCCCTCGATGCGGCGTATCCGCAGCGGCTGGCCGAGGACTGGGATGCCGTCGGGCTTACCTGCGGTCGTCTCGACTCCGAGGTCGTGACCGTACTGCTCGCCGTCGATCCGCTTCCGGTCATTGTTGATGAGGCCATCGCCTGCGGTGCGCAGCTCATCGTCACTCACCATCCTCTGTTCTTGCGTGGCGTGCACGGCGTGGCGGCGACGAACGCGAAGGGCGAGGTCGTCAGCCGATGCCTGGAGAACGGCATCGCGCTCTTTAGTGCCCACACGAATGCTGACCACGCGTGCCCGGGCGTGAGTGACGCCCTGGCCGCGGCGATCGGCCTGGTCGATCTGCGTCCCTTGGTTCCCGATGCTCGTGATTCCTCTCTCGGGACCGGACGCATCGGAAGCCTTGCCACCTCGATGACCCTCGAGGCCTTCGGCTTACTCGTGGCCGGTGCCCTGCCGGCAACGGCTCACGGAGTGCGCATCGCCGGCGATCTCCATGCGCCGGTGCGAACAGTGGCGGTATGCGGTGGTGCTGGGGATGCCTTCCTTGATGCCGCGGCAGCAGTGGCTGATGCCTACGTCACCTCGGACCTTCGCCATCACCGCGCCCAGGATCACCTGGTCGACGGGGGTTGCGCCCTAGTCGACGTGGCCCACTGGGCCAGCGAGTGGCCCTGGCTGCGGCAGGCCGCCTCCGTGATCGGCGGTACGGTACGAACGGTCGTCTCGACCACTCCCACGGATCCGTGGGCTGCGCATCTAGGGAGCACATCGTGAACGCCGAACCGCAAGACCAGTGGCGCCTCCTCGATCTCCAGGAGAAGGACACCCGGCTCTCGCAGCTCGCGCATCGCGCCGCGACCCTCCCTGAGGCGGCAGCCCTCGTTGATCTCGATACCCGTGTCGCTCGAACACGCGATGAGCTGGTCGCCGCGGAGGTCATCGCCGATGACCTCAAGCGCGACCAAGCGCGTGCCGATGCCGATGTCGAGCAGGTGCGCGCTCGCTCGCAGCATGATCAGGAACTTCTGAACGGCGGCTCGATCGGCGATCCCAAGCAGTTGCAGAACTTGCAGCACGAGATTGAGTCACTCGCGCGACGTCAGAGTGAGCTCGAGGATGTCGAACTGGAGATCATGGAGCGCGTCGAAGGGGCCCTTGCCGCTGTCGCGCAGCTCACCGGCCAGAAGTCGCAGCTCACCGCCGAGCGCGAGGCGCTCGCCGAGACAGTTCGAGTGCTCAATGAGGAGATCGTGGCCGAGAAGTCGATGGTCATCGCCGATCGCGCGCGCATCGCTGAGAGCATTCCCGCTGACCTGCTCTCGCTCTACGAGAAGATCCGCCTCGACCATGATGGTGTCGGTGCGGCTCGGCTGTATCGCGGCCGCTGCGAAGGCTGCCGACTCGAGCTTCCGCCGAACGAGATCGAGGCACTGCGCAATGCGAATGTCTCCTCGGTCGTGCGTTGCGAGGAGTGCCGACGCATCCTCGTGCGCACCGCTGAGTCCGGCCTCTGATCATGGCTCGTTCGCTGATAGTGGAGGCTGACGGAGGCTCTCGCGGTAATCCGGGCCCGGCCGCCTACGGCACCGTGGTGCGCGATGCCGAGACAGGCGAGCTGCTCTTCGAGATCGGCGAGTACATCGGCAGTGCTACCAACAATGTCGCCGAGTATCGAGGCGCGATTGCCGGTCTGGCGAAGGCCTTCGAGATCGACAGCGATGCCCGAGTCGAGGTGCGCCTCGATTCCAAGCTCGTTGTCGAGCAGATGAGCGGTCGCTGGCAGATCAAGCACCCCGATATGCGAGAGCTCGCCAAGGCTGCGCGGTCGATCTTCCCGGCCTCACAAGTCACGTATACCTGGGTTCCGCGTGCCGAGAATGCCGCGGCCGATCGCATGGTCAACGAAGTACTCGACCAGTCACTGGCCGGGGGAGCGCCGCTTATCGTCCGTGATTGCGGCACTTTGCTCGTCGAGCAACTGGTTCGCGAGGCCGAGGACGTCGTCGGTGATGCCGCAGAGCAGCAGGCTCAGGTGCTCCCGGGCAAGGCGACCGCGGCCAATCGCATGGTCGGCTGGAATGATCTCGGCGCGCCGACAACCTTGCTTCTGGCCCGTCACGGGGCAACGGACTTCAGCGTCGAGAAGCGGTTTAGCGGAATTGGCGGAGTCGACAAGCCTCTCAACGGTCTCGGCAATGCGCAGGCACAGGCACTCGCTGACGAGATCGCTGAGCGTGGCGGTGCCGATGTCATCGTCGCCTCGCCGCTGCTACGCACTCAGCAGACCGCCGCCTACGTCTCCGAGGCGATCGGAGTTCCGATCGAACTCGACGACGGGTTCGCGGAATGCGGCTTCGGTGAGTGGGACGGCTTCACCTTCACCGAGGTGCGCGAGCGCTGGCCCGAGCAGCTCAATGCCTGGCTGACCTCAACCGATGTCGCGCCGCCCGGCGGGGAGTCCTTCGCGGACGTGAATCGTCGAGTGGAGGCTGCGCGTCGCGGCGTGCTGGATCGTCATGCAGGCAAGCGCGTCATCATCGTCGCGCATGTGACGCCTATCAAGGTGATGGTGAGCCAAGCGCTCGAGACCGATCTCACCCTGCTGTTCAAGATGGAACTGTCGCCATGTTCGTTGACCACACTCGCGTGGTTCCCTGATGGGAACGCGTCGATGTTCGGTTTCTCTGAGGCGGCGCACCTGCGCGGAGTCCACACGCCCGATATCTAGTCGCGGTTCAGATCTCCGGGACGATGATGTCAAGGGTCGCCGGCTGGCCTGACTTCTTCGACTCGCTGAGCTCGCACTTCCACGAGAGTTCCTTCAGCGCCTTCATCAGTGAGTCAATGCTTTTCGGCTGCGCACTGCGGTCCGCGAGTGCCCGGACGAGACGCCCCTTGCTCGCCTTGTTGTGGTGACTGACGATCGATCGCTTGCCGTTCTTCTCAAGGAGGATGCGCGCGCTGACTGCGCGCTGGGCGGCCTCGGCCGGGATCGGGCCGAGATTCGCGTACATCTGCGAGCGCAGGTCGATAATCACGCCCGTGCTCTGGGTGATGATCTCGCCCACTGCATCGCGCCAGCGCGCGGAGGGTGCGCCGGTGCCGGGAAGGGAGACGTCGCCGCTGAGGCGATAGGCGGGGATCAGGTCATCGGGGCGGACGAGGCCGAAGAGCGCCGAGGAGATCACCGTGGAAGCCTGCAGCCGGCGACGGGCCGGCTTGCCCAGTGACCGGACATCGAGGGCATCGAAGAGCACGCCGGTATAGATCTCGATGGCCGGAGCGCAGGGAGCCTTGCGCAGATGAGTGTTCACGCGCACCTCGTTAGCCTGGGTCGGGCCGAGCCCCAGGACCGCCGCGGCATTCGGATCCTTCGCACATAGGTCGATCAACGCCTTGAGGGTGGCGGTGCGAGGCCGAGTGAGCGCGGGGAAGCTCAGTCCGGCGAGATCGAGCATCGGCCCCGCAGCGGGCGAGGTCTTGCCC
>JBPCSY010000007.1:0-5278 GCA_051006695.1 Candidatus Nanopelagicales bacterium | reverse complement strand
AGCCTGGTGCGCATCGCGCTCGTCCATCACGTCACCTGGTCGATCAACTCGATCTGCCACGTCTTCGGTACCCGTCCGTTCAAGTCGCGCGACCTGTCGTCGAACGTCTGGTGGTTGGCCCTTCCCTCCATGGGCGAGTCCTGGCACAGCCTTCATCACGCTGAGCCGACGGCGGCACGACATGGGGTGTTCAAGGGCCAGATCGACATGAGCGCGACATTCATCCGCCTGCTCGAGAAGACAGGCATCGCAACCGACGTCCGCTGGCCCAAGCACGAACGCTTAGTGCGCAAGCTGAACGACCCGACGCAGGAGCACCGCCTCCGTAAGTTCCATCCTGCTCGGGCGAACTAGTCGCAATGAGTGCCTCCACCGAGGATCTGGAGCCAGAGGGCTTCGAAAACGAAGCCGACAATGTCACTGACATCGATTCTGTAAAGCGTCGTGACACTGTACGGCGTGCATCTGAAGCCAAGGTGCGCATGAGCGGGCAGGAGCGTCGCGAGCAGCTGCTCACGGTCGGCCGAAAGCTATTCGCCGAGAAGGGCTTCGAAGCAGTCAGCGTCGAGGAGATCGCCAGTACGGCAAAAGTCTCCAAGCCCGTCGTATATGAGCATTTCGGTGGCAAGGAAGGCCTATACGCAGTTCTCGTCGATCGCGAGATGAACTACCTCCTCAACTCCTTCGAGAAGGCGCTCACCGGCACCAACCCCCGACTGCTGCTCGAGCAGGCGGGCATGGCCCTCTTCGACTACATCGACGAGTATCCGGATGGCTTCCGAATCCTCGTGCGCGATTCACCTGTCTCCCAAAGCAGCAGTACCTTCGCGAGCCTGATCGTCGACGTTGCAACCCAGGTCGAGTATCTGCTCGCCAACGAGTTCGCAGCTCACAAGATGGACAAGAAGCTCGCGCGAATGTACTCGCAGATGCTCGTCGGCATGGTTGCGCTCACCGGTCAATGGTGGCTCGATGTGCGAAAGCCGAAGAAGGACGAAGTTGTCGCACATCTGGTGAACCTGGCCTGGAATGGCCTCGCGGGCATGGAAGCCAAGCCCGAACTGCTGATGCGCAAGCGCTAGCCGACAACCTTCGCGCCGCTTGCCGGGCTCGTCGCCGTCTTCACGGTGCGGCACACCCCTGCTGACGTCAGGCCTACCGCGATGTCGAGTGCATGCTCGTGATCGCGAGCGAGAAATGCACAAGTCGGGCCACTGCCCGACACGATGCCGCCCAGTGCACCGAGATCGTCACCGGTCTCGAGTACTTGTGACAGTGATGGACGCAGTGAGATCGCCGCCGGCTGCAGGTCATTGCTCAGCGCCTTGCCGAGAATCACTGCATCACCAGCACGAAGACCCTGCATGAGCAGGTCAGACACGTACGGGTCGGGAATGTCGAGACCCTCGCGAAGCCGATCGCACTCGCCGTAGACGGCAGGAGTTGACAGGCCGCCATCGGCGAGGGCGAACACCCAGTGGAAAGAGCCACGAGCAAGAGCGGACATCAGCTTCTCTCCCCGCCCCGTGCCCACAGCGGTACCACCGTGCAGTACGAACGGAACATCGGAGCCGAGTTCGGCCGCGAGATCCATCAGGTCATCACGATCAGTTCCCAGGCGCCACAGTGCATCGCAGGCCACGAGCGCTCCTGCTGCATCAGCGCTGCCACCGGCCATGCCGCCTGCCACCGGAATTCCCTTGTTCAGGTGCATCGTGACGTCAGCCTCGATACCCGCATGAGCGGCGAGGAGCATGGCTGCGCGGTAGGCGAGGTTCGACTCGTCGACGGGGAGGTGATCGGCGCCCTCGCCCGAGATCGTCAACGTGATCCCGGCACCGGGCTCTGCATAGGTGGCCTTGACCTCATCACTCAGGCTCACGGCGTGGAACACCGTGGCGAGCTCGTGATAACCGTCCTTGCGAAGCGGACCGACCGACAGTTGCAGGTTGACCTTCGCGGGCACGCGAACGATCACCGAGGTCGGGGCCATGGCTTGAGGTTAGGCGCTCTAGCGCGCCGAGGCGCGATGAAGGCTGTCGGCCAAGGCGATGAATTCGGGCAGGGTGAGCGCCTCACCGCGACGACCGGGGTCAATACCCGCCGCCCGAAGTGCCTGCTCGGCAGCAGCAGGTGAGCCGGCCAGCGCACCGAGTGCGCCACGAAGGCTCTTTCGACGTTGAGCGAAGGCCGTATCGATCACCTTGAATACCCACTCGCGACTCGACTCGCACGTCGGCTGCTCGCGACGATCGACGCGTACCAGCGCGGAGTCAACGTTGGGCTCGGGCCAGAAGACGTTCCGACCGATATTGCCCGCCATGCGCACCTCGCCGTACCAGCGCGCCTTCAGGCTCGGTATGCCGTAGGTGCGGCTGCCGGGGTCAGCAGCAAGCCGTTCGGCCACCTCCTTCTGCACCATGACGAGAGCAGTGCGAATGGTCGGCACGACTTCGAGCAGGTGCAACAGCACAGGGACGGAGACGTTGTACGGAAGATTCGCGACGAGTGCAGTGGGCTCCCCCGGCACGGCATCGACCTTCATTGCGTCCGACACGATCAACGTGAGTGACCCGGTGCGCTCGGGCATGTGCAGGGCAATGGTGCGAGGCAGCTGCTCGGCGAGAACCGGATCGATCTCGATCGCGATCACCGAGGAGACTTCCTGCAGCAGTGCCAGGGTCAGCGAGCCGAGGCCCGGGCCGACTTCAAGAACGCGATCGGCCGGCACGACATCGGCTGCGCGCACGATGCGCTGCACCGGGTTCGGGTCGATGACGAAGTTCTGGCCGAGTTTCTTGGTCGGGCGAATACCGAGTGACTCGGCGAGCTCGCGGATCTCGCGTGCGCCCAGGAGGTCTGTCATCAGAACGGACCGAAGACCTTCTGCGCGTTATTCCACAGCGTCGTGGCCATCTCCGATTCGCTCACGTCACGGACATCGGCCATCGCGCGCACGGTGTACGGCATCAGATACGAGCCATTGGCCTTACCGCGGTGCGGGGTCGGAGTCAGATATGGCGCATCGGTCTCGACGAGCACCAGCTCATCAGGAACCTCAAGTAGCGCATCGCGCAGCACCTGCGCGTTCTTGAAGGTCACCACGCCCGCGAACGACATGTACCAGCCCTTGCTTGCGCAGTACTTGGCCATCGCGGCGTCACCGGAGAAGCAGTGGAACACCACGGTCCCGGGTGCTCCCTCTTCCTCGACCAGGCGGATGACATCGTCATGCGACTCTCGATCGTGAATGACGAGGGGCTTGCCGAGCTCCTTGGCCAGGCGGATATGCCAGCGAAAGGACTCATGCTGGATCTCGCGGCCCGATTCATCGGTACGGAAGTAATCGAGACCGGTCTCGCCGATCGCGCGGACCTTCGGATCTACCGCGAGCTCCGCGATGGTTGCCCACGCTGCTTCAAGTGCATCGCGGCCTTCTTCCATCTGCAGTCGAGGTGCCTCGTTGGGATGCAGGGCAACGCCCACGACAATCTCAGGGCGCGTCTGCGCCATCTCGACCGACCACCGAGCGGAGTCGACATCGCAGCCGATCTGCACGACGCGGGTGACGCCTACGCCTGCGGCGATCTCAAGCAGGTCATCGGGATCCGGCGTTGAACCGGGGTGACGATCACCATCGCGAATATCAAGATGACAGTGGGTGTCGATGACGGGCGCAGCAAGGGGCTGCGGTGCCGTTTCGAACACGTCAGGCCACTTCCTCGATGCGCGGGAACAGCGAATCACCCTTGGTAATGATTGCGCCCGGCTGCAGTCGCCCCCACGTGCCGGCATCAGCGACAAGTTGCTCGCCAATCGGGCCCAGCTGAGCCTCGGCCCCGAGCTGGCTCCACAGCGAGCTCATCGCCTTCGGCATGAGCGGGTTGTAGAGCACGGCAACGGCGCGCAGCGACTCGCAGATCGTGTAGAGCACAGTGTGCAGGCGATCATCATTGGCCGGATCCTTTGCCAGCACCCACGGCGCCTGCTCAGTGACATAGCCATTGACGAGATCGATGAACGACTTCACCGCGGTGATGCCGGTCAGGAAATCGAGTTCGAGGATCGCACGATCAGCCTCTGCTGCAGCGGCCGTGAGGGCGTCGTGAAGTACGACCTCCGCATCAGTCACCGCAGGTGCCGCCGGCAGCACGCCCTCGCAGTACTTGCCCACCATCGCAGTCGCACGCGAGGCCAGGTTGCCCAGGCCGTTCGCGAGCTCAGCGGTGTAGCGGGCCGACATGTCCTCCCAGGAGAACGAGCCGTCCTGACCGAAGGCAATGGCGCGCAGGAAGTAGTAGCGGAAGGCATCGGAGCCGAAATGATCGATGATCTGGTCCGGCGAGATGCCGGTCAACTTGGTCTTTGACATCTTCTCGCCGCCGACGAGCAGCCAGCCATGTGCGAAAACCTTCTTCGGCAGCGGGAGATTCGCGGCCATCAGCATCGCGGGCCAGTACACCGCGTGGAAGCGCAGGATGTCCTTGCCCACGAGGTGAACATCGGCGGGCCAGGTGCGCGCGAAGAGCTTGCCCTCGGCGGTATCGGGTGCAGCGCCGAAACCGACCGCGGTCGCGTAGTTCAGAAGTGCGTCGAACCATACGTAGACCACCTGCTTCTCGTCCCACGGCAGCGGGATACCCCAGCCCACGCTCGAGCGAGACATAGAGATGTCGACGAGGCCCTGGCGCAGGAAACTCATGACCTCGTTGTAGGCACTCTGGGGTTGAATCGCATCGGGGTTCGCCTCGTAGTGATCGATCAGGCGCTGTTGGAAGGCCGACAGCTGGAAGAACCAGTTGTCCTCCTTGAGCTGCTCGACCGGGCGGCCATGCACCGGGCACAGCTTCTGCCCGTCGTACTCGCCCTCGCCGTCGACGAGATCACCCGGAAGCTTGAACTCCTCGCAGCCGACGCAGTACGGGCCCTCATAAGGGGCGGCGAAGACATAGCCGTTCTCGCGCAGCACCTCCCAGAAGCGCTGCACGCCCTCGATGTGCCGCGAGGAAGTCGTGCGGATGAAGTCATCGTTGGCGGCATCGACGGTCTCGAGAACCGGCAGCCAGTCGGTGCTGACCAGGCGGTCTACCCACTGCTGGGGCGTGACCCCGCCGGCCTCGGCGGCGCGCTCGACCTTGGTGCCGTGCTCGTCGACGCCGGTCAGGAACCAGACATCCTCGCCTCGCTGGCGGTGCCAGCGAGTGAGCACATCGCCCGCGGTGGTCGTGTACGCATGCCCGATATGAGGGGCATCGTTGACGTAATAGATAGGCGTGGT
>JBPCSY010000006.1:0-7310 GCA_051006695.1 Candidatus Nanopelagicales bacterium | reverse complement strand
GAGTACCTCATTCGGCTTCGCGAGGCAGGTCTGCGCTCGCTTCCCGGCACTGCCGCCGAGATCCTCGACGACTCAATTCGCGAGATCATCTGCCCCGACAAGATCACCACGAGTGAGTGGCTCGACTGTCATGAAATGGCGCACGGCGTGGGCCTGCGCTCCAACGTCACGATCATGTTCGGCAGCGTCGAGAACCCGCGGCACTGGGCCAAGCACATCGTCCGCACCCGTGAGGTGCAGGCTCGCACCGGTGGCTTCACGGAGTTCGTGCCGCTGCCCTTCGTGCACATGGCCGCGCCGATCTACCTCAAGCGTCGTGCCCGCCGCGGGCCTACCTGGCGCGAGGTCGTGCTGATGCATGCCGTGGGTCGCATCGGCTACCACGGCTCCATCGACAACATTCAGGCCTCGTGGGTCAAGCTCGGTGTCAATGGCGCGCAGCAGTTGCTGCAGGCCGGCGTCAATGATCTGGGCGGCACCCTGATGGACGAGAACATCTCGCGCGCGGCCGGTGCCACGCATGGCCAGGGCATCACTGCTGACGAGTTCCGCGCGGTTGTTGAGCCGATCGGTCGCACACTGCGCGAGCGCACCACTCTGTACGGAGTCCCCGCCGAGCGCACAGTCGCCGCAGCGCTTACTCCGTGATGCGCGCTATCCCGAATCGTCGCTATGTGACGACACCATGCACCGCCCCCGGCCCGGTGGGCCAATCGATGCTCCGCTCCTTCGGCGCCATTCGCAAGAACCCGCTTGCTTATCTCGACTCCATCTGGCGCACGTATGGCGATGTCGTGCAGTTCCCGGTGCCCAAGCCGCCAAGCTTTCTCGTCAATGATCCTGAGGGCGTTCGCAGCGTTCTTGTCACGAATGCGCGCAACTATGGGAAGTCCACGATCCAGTACTCCGCACTCTCGCTCGTGACGGGGGAGGGCTTGCTCTCCGCTGACACTCCTGAGTGGAAGCGGCAGCGCCCGATGGTGCAGCCTGCCTTCCATCGCGAAACGCTGACTTCAATCGTCGCTCACGTGGCCACGGCCGCGGAGCGCATCATCGACGACTGGAATGCGCTGCCCGATGGCGCTGTTGTCGACATCGATGCGGCCATCATGAATGCCGCACTCGAAGTGGTCGGCCATGCACTCTTCGGTTCGGATCTCTCCGCCGATGCTGACGCGTTGACCACCGCCACACTCGATGCCCTCGATGTCGTGATCGCCCGCGCCCGCGTACCGATCACGCCACCCGCCTGGGTGCCTACCCCGGGTAATCGCAAGCTCGGGTCGTCGGTCGCTGCCCTCGATCGTGCGGTTCACTCGATGCTGGATTCGCGTGGAGTCCGTGAGGTGCCCGCCGACATGCTCGACCTGCTCATCTCGGCACGCGATGATGAGGGCCGGGCGCTCACCCAGACCGAGATTCGTGATCAGGTCGTCACCTTTATCGTCGCAGGTCACGAGACGGTGGCCAGTGCGCTCACCTGGAACTTCGCCCTTCTCGCCGAGAACCCCGAGATCATGCGCACCCTGCAAGCAGAGGTTGATGCAGTGCTCGGCGGCAACGCCGCGCAGTTCGCGGACTACCAGCGCCTGCCGTTCGCGCGTGCCGTGATCGACGAGACCCTGCGCCTGTACCCGCCGGCCTGGCTGATCACGCGAAACTCGTTGGGTGATGACGTCCTCGGTGGCTACGAGGTGCCCCAGGGCTCGCTCATCATCATGAGTCCGTGGCTGCTGCATCGTCACCCTGACATCTGGGCGAACCCCGATCATTTCGATCCGCAACGCTTCATCGAAGGCGACATCGATCGATCGGCGTTCATTCCCTTCGGAGCGGGGCCCCGCCAGTGCATCGGTCGCGACTTCGCCTATGTCGAAGCGGTGCTGTTGCTCGCCTCTCTGGTGGCGCACTTTGACGTGGAGTTCCCGGCGGGGGAGCACTGCCCGCCGGCGGTGCCGCTCGTCACGATGAGGCCGGCGAACGGCCTGCACGTGCGGGTGCGTGCGCGATCAGGTGCGTAGAGCGCTCAGTACCTCGGCATGAAGCGCGCCATTGGTCGTGATGAGCCCGCCGTATTCGATCGCATCCGTTCCGTCGAAGCCTGTGGCCATGCCACCTGCCTCGCGGATGACGGGGATAAGCGCGGCCATGTCATAGGTGGCGAGCTCGGGTTCGCCGGCGATGTCGACAGCGCCCTCCGCGACGAGCATGTGCGACCAGAAGTCTCCGTAGGCGCGATGGCGCCAGGTGTCGGTGGTGAGTGTCTCGAGCCCTTGCGCGGCGCCGCGCGCGGACCAGCCGACACTGTCGGAGAAGGAGAATGAGGCGTCAGAAAGTTTTGCGACCTTGCTGACCTGGATGCGCGTGGGCTCGCTCATGCCGGGGTCGGTCGACCAGGCGCCCTGCCCGGTGGCTGCCCACCAACGGCGACCGAGTGCCGGTGCGCTGACGAAGCCAACTTCGAGCACGCCGGCAACCCGAAGGGCGATGAGAGTCGACCAGACCGGCACGCCGCGCAAGTAGTTCTTGGTGCCGTCGATGGGGTCGAGGATCCAGGTGCGCTCGGTGCTGCCGCTGACCCCGAACTCCTCGCCGAGGATGCCGTCACCTGGGCGCTCGGCCGCGAGGATCTCGCGCAGGCCCTGCTCGACGGCCTTATCGGCCTCGGTCACCGGGGTGAGATCGGGCTTGGTCTCGATCACGAGATCGTGGGAGCGGTAGTACGACATGGAGATGGCGTCGGCGGCATTGGCCAGTCGGCGCGCGAGCTCGAGATCGGGATCCCAGTGATTCGTCACGCCGCGAACCTATCCCACTGGTCGGCACTTTCCTCAGCCATAGGCTGTGCCCATGGATTCGCTCCTCGACACGTTCAACGGCCTTCCGGTTCACCCGCTCGTGGTGCACGCCGTGGTCGTGCTGCTGCCGCTCGTGGCCGTACTCGCGATCATCATGGTGATCAGCCCAAGGTTCTCGCGCCGATTCGGCCCGATCGCCGTGGCACTGGGCTTTATTGCCGTCGGTGCCTCGCTGGTGGCGAAGGAATCGGGGGAGCAACTGCTGGAGCGGGTCGCCGCATCGCCCAATCACGTCGAGCTCGGCTCGCGCACGCCGATCTTCGCCGGTCTTTACTTCCTGCTCCTTCTGGGCTTCTGGCTCCTCGATCGCGGTATCCCGGGTAATCGACGCCGTCCTGTGCTCGTGATCATCCTCGGTGTGCTGCTGGTGATCGCATCAGTATTGATCTGCATTCAGGTGTACGCCGTCGGGCACAGCGGTGCCGAGGGCGTGTGGTTGGAGATACTGAGCGGAACGAACTAGTCGCCCGAGCGCTGATCCGACCACTTGTCGGTTTCCTTCGCGCTGCGCAGCAGTCGGCGCAGTGAGCCAAGCCTCTCGGTGATGCCGTGAGCCTCGGCCCAGGCATCCAAGGCGCATTCGGCTTCGTCATGTGAGCACGCGCGTGGGCAGTCGACGACACCGTCGGCGAGCTCGGGGAAGGCGTGAATCAGGCGCTCGAAATCGACGTGCGCAAGCCCGAAGGAGCGAATGCCAGGGGTATCGATAATCCAGCCACCGCTGGGCAGCGGCAGCGCCATGGCGCTGGTGGAGGTGTGCCGGCCCTTGCCGGTGTTCACGTTCACGTGGCCGGTACTGCGACCGGCGCCGGGCACGAGGGCATTGACGAGGGTGGACTTGCCCACGCCGGAATGCCCGATGAGCACGGTGAGGTGATCCGTGAGCGCGGAGATCAACTCGGCACTGGGTTCGCGATCGCGCACGACGTAGCAGTCGGCGCCGAGTGCCGCGTAGGTTGCCTGCAACTCGTCGGCGGGCTTGAGATCACTCTTGGTGATGATCAGGATCGGAGTGATTCCCGCATCGATTGCTGCGACAAGGGCACGATCGATCAGCCCGATGCTGGGGTCGGGATTCGTAGTCGCGGTGACGATGGCGAGTTGAGTCGCATTGGCGACGATGACGCGCTCGACAGGATCGGAATCATCGGCGGTTCGACGAAGATTCGAACTGCGTTCGTCGCGGCGCACGATGCGAGCCTGGGTGTCGATGTCACCTGACGTATCGCCGACGATCTGCACCATGTCACCGGTGACGATGCCCTTGCGCCCGAGCTCGCGCGCCTTGATCGCGTAGATCTCGGTGCCGTCGTCAAGGGCCACGGTGAAACGGCCGCGATCGACGGTGAGCACCATGCCGCCGACAGCCTCGGTGTGAGCAGGACGATCCTTCGAGCGCGGGCGCGACTTCCCGCGACCGGGACGGATCCGGACGTCATCCTCGTCGAGGCTGCGTGCCACTACTGAGACGTCCCGTCGATCATGGCGGCCCAGCGATCTGCGAAGCCGGGCAGAGTCTTGGCAGTGGTGTCGATGTTCTCGACCGCGATGCCGTGCACGTGCAGGCCGAGGATCGCACCGCTGGTGGCCATTCGGTGATCGGCGTAGGTGCCGAACCGGCCCGCGTGGAGCATCATCGGGTGAATGCGCAGGCCGTCTTCGGTCTCATGTGCATCGCCACCGAGGTGATTGATCTCGTGAACGAGGGCGGCAAGCCGATCGGTCTCGTGGCCGCGCAGGTGAGCGATGCCAGTGAAGGTGCTGGGCGATGAGGCGAGTGCCGCCAGGGCTGCGAGGTTCGGGGTGAGCTCGCCCACGTCACCGAGATCTGCGTCAATGCCCTGAATTTCACCGGTCATCGAGACAGTGAGGCCGCGATCGTCGAGCACGACCTCTGCGCCCATGTGCGCGAGCAGGGTGCGCAGCTCATCGCCGGGCTGCGTGGTCGAGGTGGGCCAGCCGGGAATCGTGACACTGCCGCGAGTGACCATCGCTGCGGCGAGGAATGGCGCAGCATTCGAGAGATCGGGCTCGATCGTGCGATCAACAGCTCGAATCGCGCCTGGCTCGATAATCCAGGTATTCGGGGTTGAGATATCGACGATGACTCCGTGCTCGGCGAGCATCGCGATGGTCATGTCGATATGCGGCTGACTCGGCACGGGCGGGCCGACATGAGTGATCACGAGGCCGTTGGCGAAGCGAGCGCCGGCGAGAAGGAGTGCGGAGACAAACTGGCTGGATGCGGATGCGTCAATGCTTACCTCGCGGCCAGCGACGGCTCCGGCGCCCTTCACGGTGAACGGCAGCGTGCCTCGACTGTGGTCATCGACCTTGACCCCGAGCTGGCGCAGGGCCTCGATCGTGGTCGACATAGGTCGCACGCGTGCATGCGGATCACCATCGAAGGCAATCTCTCCTGCGGCAAGTGCGGCGAGCGGGGGCAGGAAGCGCATCACGGTGCCGGCCAGGCCGACATCGATGCTGCAGTTGCCGGTGAGGGAGGCGGGCGAAACCCGCACGTCGATATTTCCGACCGGCGATGATCCGATCACCGTGATTTCCGCGCCCAGGCTTTCCAGGGCCGCGATCATGAGCCGTGTATCTCGGGCATCGAGCAGACCGGTGATGGTGCTGGGGCCATCGGCGAGAGCGGCTAGAACGAGGGCGCGGTTGGATGCCGACTTCGAGCCCGGGACCGAGACGGTGGCATGGATCGGATGATCGGCATGGGGTGCCGGCCAGTACGCGCTCTCGGCGGTCGCTCTCTCAGTACTCATCGGTCCCAGCGTAATCGCACTAGCCTGGTGGGTATGGCGCAGTCGAGTGGTGGAGGCGGGCTGTTGCCCGAACTACGCCTGGGAGACGTGCTCCAACAGCGCAATGGTGGCCTGGGCACCCCGGCACACGTGATCCGGCTGGGTATTGCCGTGACAATCGCCTGGCTGGTGGCGATCACGGTGTCACGCAGTTCCCTCGGAATCTTCGCTCCCATCACGACCTTGCTCGTCCTGCAGTCCTCACCCTGGAGCACGCTTGGCCTGTCCCTTCAGCGCATCCTCGGGACCGGGCTGGGCGTCCTCGCTGCCTCCATCTGGGTGAACCTGGTGGGACTGAGCTGGTGGTCGTTCCTGATCGGCGTCATCGTGTCCCTCTTCGTGGCGCGCATGATCCCGTGGTCGATCGCCGGGCAGATCCAGATTCCGATCGCCGTGGTCTTCGTCCTGGCTCTTGGCTCAGGCTCGATGCAGCAAGACATCTGGCGCCTGCTCGACGTCGTGATCGGGGGCGTGATCGGGTTGCTGGCGGTGTACCTGTACCCGGCGAAGCCGAAGCCGGCCGAGTTCGAGGCCGCGCTGACTCGCTACCGCGATGCCATCGTGCACGTGCTCGCCCTGGTCGGCCACGGCAATGGCCGCGACGAAGGCATGCTCGAGCCAGGTGTCAACCATGACTACGTCGACGTGAGTCGCGCACTGCGAGGCGAGGCGGACTCCGCGCGACAGGCATTGGTCAAGCTTGCCGAGAGCTCATTCTGGAACCCGCGCGGGCGCGAGGTTGCCGCACGACTCGATGAGGACGCCCGACGGCTGCGCAGGCTCGGCGGCATCGGAGTGCAGGTGCGCGGCATCGCCGGCGCGGCGAACCTGCTCTTCGATCGTGGCGTGACTCAGCCACTGACTCCTGAGCGTTTCGGTGCGCTCATCGACCGGACAGTGCGAATGGCTCGCATCACCCTAGGTGAGGAGGGGGCAGCGCTGATTGAGGCCGGTCATGAGGCTGTCGAGCGTGAGAGCACGGAGTTGAGCGCTGCACTGGATGCGGCCGCGCGCCACGTGATGGTGCACGCCGGTGATGTGCAGGCGGTCATCGACGCCATCGCACTTCTCGGCCGCATCGATCACATTCGCCGTCAGCTCCTGATCTATGGCACCTGGACGGATGACTCCCTGGACGCCGACCAGGTGGATGCCTGATGTGCGGTCGGTACGCAGCAGCGACGACCGCCGCTGACTGGGTCGAGGAGTTTGAGGTCGAGGATGCGCCTGAGCGCTCACTCGCTCCCGACTTCAATGTCGCTCCGACGAAGGAGATGTATCTCGTCGCCGCTGGGGAGAGTGAGGGTGAGCTCGTGCGGCGCATGGAGATCGCTCGTTGGGGCCTTATCCCCTCGTGGGCCAAGGAGTCGTCGATCGGCGCGAAGCTGACCAATGCCCGTGTGGAGACGGTCGCGGAGAAGCCGTCCTTCCGCTCCGCCTTCGCCAAGCGTCGCTGCCTGATCCCCGCAGACGGCTACTACGAGTGGTACCGCCCCGACAAGGGTGCCAAGCAGCCTTTCTACATACATCGCACCGATGGTCATTCGCTCGCAATGGCGGGGCTCTATGAATGGTGGCGTGACCCGGCGAACCCCGATTCCGAGCCGCGTCTGACCTGCACGGTGATCACGAC
>JBPCSY010000005.1:0-13037 GCA_051006695.1 Candidatus Nanopelagicales bacterium | reverse complement strand
TGTGCAGTCGGTCAGGCGCCATTGGCCCCTGACAGCGGCGGCCTCGCGCAGCGCGAGAACCTCTGCGTGCGCTGTGGGATCACCGGTGGCCTCTCTCTGGTTGCGTGCTCGCGCGATGATCTCGGCGTTCGGATCCAGGACGATGGCGCCGATAGGCAGATCAGGGACGACACCCGGCGGTGTCGGGCGCATGGCCTCGTCGAGTGCGATGCGCATCGCGGCGACATCGGCTGGTGAATGCTGCACGGCTAGCGCGCCCGCAGGGCCTTATCGAACTGTTCGCCCAGGCCGAGGCGCTTGGCAATGGCCTTGACCTGGTCGTCGGGGTACATGTCTGACTCATCGACGAGCAGTGAGATCTCGTCTGCGTCGATGCCGAGGTCGGTGAGGATCGCGAGATCACCGATCGGAATGAACTCCTCGAGGTCGTCTTCCTCCCATTCGAGACCGATGAGATCAGCGGCCTCCTCGGCGAGCGACCAGTCGAGAACGGCAACGCCGTCACTGATGAAGACGCGGGTGCCGATGGCATCGACTCGGAAGATCAGGAAGAACTCATCGCCGATGCCCACGAAGCCGAAGACGCCGTTCTCGCCCGGAAGCTGGCGCAAAGCCGAGACCAGGGAATCGACGGTGGTGGCAATACGCGCCGGCATCGCAGACGACACCCAGCGGCCCTCTTCGCGCCATGCTGCGGCGGCGAAGTCAATCGCCTTGAGGTCGACCTCCTGGACAGTCACGAGGCCATCGTGGCACGGGCTGGTCCTATCCGTCACCACGAGGTACATGAGAGAGACCGAACGGTTACCCTCGCCCCATGCGCACACTCGTGATCGATCATCCGCTCGTGGCCCACAAGCTCGGCAAGCTCCGCAAGACCGACACCTCGTCGGCCACCTTCCGGCTGCTGGCAGAGGAGCTCGTCACCCTGCTTGCGTACGAGGCCACTGACGATCTCGAGGTGCAGCCGGTCAAGATCTCGACTCCCGTCGCTGACTGCACCGTTGTCGAGCTGATTGATCCGAAGCCGCTCATCGTGCCGATCCTTCGTGCCGGCCTCGGGATGCTCAATGGCATGGTGAAGTTGATGCCCACGGCCGAGGTCGGATTTCTCGGCATGGTGCGCGATCACAACTCCCTGCTTGCCACGACATATGCCGATCGACTTCCGCATGATCTTTCCAATCGCACGGTGTTCGTGCTTGATCCGATGCTTGCCACTGGCGGCACGCTCGTAGCCGCGATCGATCTGATGCTCGAGCGGGGTGCGCGCAACATCACCGCGATCTGCCTGCTGGCTGCGCCCGAGGGTGTGAAGATGGTGGAGGAGGCTTACGGTGACCGCGACGTGAATGTCACCGTCGTCACCGCCGCGATCGATGATCACCTGAACGAGAAGGGCTATATCGTTCCCGGCCTTGGTGACGCAGGCGACCGCCTCTTCGGCTTGGCCGAATAGTCATGTCGACTCTGACAGCAGCTCAGGTCGCAGAGCAGGAAGCCGCACTCGTCCTGAGCTCCTTCACCCTCGACGACGCAGTCGGCCTCGGCGCGATCGCGCAGTCGCGTGCCGAGAGCGAGAACCTGCCGCTCATCATCCAGGTGCGTCACGGTCGTCGGATCGCCTTCATGGTGTCGTTGCCCGGCTCGCAGTACGACTCCGAGAACTGGATCAACCGCAAGGCTGCGGTGGTCGAGAAGTTCGAGACGTCGACCATGTACCAGAAGCTGCGTTATGCCGAGAAAGGCACGACCTTCG
Organism: Candidatus Nanopelagicales bacterium; assembly: GCA_051006695.1. Classification (GTDB taxonomy): domain Bacteria; phylum Actinomycetota; class Actinomycetes; order S36-B12; family S36-B12; genus CAIKZY01. Next base: position 11,278 of record JBPCSY010000005.1, on the reverse strand, counting down.
CCGAGGGCACGGGCCTCAGCCCGCATGAGTTCGCGGCATACGGTGGCGGCATGCCGATCTGGGTGGCCAATGTCGGAATCGTCGGCAGCATCTACGCATCCGGGCTTCCTGACGTCGAGGATCATGAGTTCCTCGTCGACTGCCTGCACGAACTCCGGGCCGCCCAGTCGCTCTAGTCGCTCGACTTGCGCGCGTCAGGGCGCATCTCGCACTAGCGTGTGCATGTGCTCTGGATATTCCTGTTGTGGATCATCGTGTTCGTCGGCATCTTCTGGCGTCAGCGCTGGACCCTGCCCCTGGGCCTCCTCGGCCTCGTCGCCACAGTCGTGTTCTTGAAGATGAACATGGACTCGACCATCCCGCTGAACTTCTGAGGCCACGATGACGACACAGGTGAAGCTCGCACGAGTACTCAATCTTCTTGCCCTGCTTGCACTTCTCGGAGTGCTCAGCGGCTCCTTGCATCTTCAATTCGGTCAGGGTGAGCCACCATGCCCGCTGTGCCTGGTGCAGCGTTCGGGCATGATCGCTCTCGCTGTCGGTCCGCTGCTGAACCTGATCTCCGGCATCAAGGTGCGCAACTACGCTTTCGCGATCCTGGCCGCCTGCGTGGGCGGTGCCGGCAGCGTGCGGCAAATCCTGCTGCATATCGCCACCCCCGGTGATCCCGGCTACGGCCCCGAGGTCCTCGGCTTCCATCTCTACACGTGGGCCGACATCACCTTCCTGATTGCGGTCATCGGCATTGCGATCCTGCTCATGTGGCCCGGCCAGTTCGAGGCCAATGACCGCGGGCTCCTGGGCACGCCGGGCGTGATGAGAGTGCTCACCATCACCGTCGCCGCCTGGTACGCCATCTACCTGGTGGCCATGACGATCTTCATCATCCCGATGTGCGGCATCGGCATGTGCCCGGCTGATCCGCCGCAGACCGATTACCTGCCGAGCAATGGCGCCTGGCTGGCCATCGGCGGAGCGGGCATCCTCTCCTTGCTCATTGGCATCATCAGCAACTCGCGCATGCGCCGTCGGTAGTCCGTCCCCCTATTCGGGGATCGAAGGTGACCTGGCTGCCCCGAATCGGCAGAATGTGCCCGTGAAGACAATCGCAGTGATGGCCAACAAGGGCGGCGTAGGCAAGACCGGAATCACCCTCGGGCTGGCCGGTGCGGCCGCCCATCGTGGCCTGGCCGTGCTCGTGATCGACCTCGACCCTCAGGGCAATGCCACCAGCCACCTCAAGACCCGCAAGGGCCGCATGAGTCTCGCTGACGTCCTCGCATCGCCGATCCCGGAGACCTTCGTCGACGCCATCAGCATCTGCGACTGGGACGCCAGTATCGGCGAGGTCGACGTCTTACCCTCACATCCCGACATCATCCGCTTCGACGCCTGGAGCCCGGGCCGGAGCACCACGAAGCTGCGCCGGGCGATGAAGGGTGTCGAGGGCTACGACCTCGTGCTGATCGACTGCCCACCCTCACTCGGCGCGCTGACCCGCGAGGCGCTCACTGCAGCGAACAAGGCGCTGATCGTCACGACGCCGTCGTACTTCGGTGCTCAGGGTGTCGAGAAGTCCCTCGCGGAGATCACTGAGATCCAGAAGACCACCAATCCCGATCTCGAATTCGCCGGCGTGGTGATGAACCGCTTCCGTCCGACCGCCGAAGAGCACACTTACCGCCTCAGCGAATTGAATGACATCGTCGGGGCGCGCACGATCCTCAAGCCGCTGCTGCCCGAGCGCATGGTGTTCCAGCAGGCCGAGGGCTCCGGTGCACCCGTGCAGGCCATTCCTGGCGTTGCCGCGCGTGAGGTCGGCGAAATTCTCAACACCTACCTCACGAAGTTGATGCGTGAGCCGCGCGCTGCTGTCGAGGTGTGATCACTTCGCACTGCCTGGGCTAGCCTGAGTTAATGCGCGCACGAACGATCGCCCTCACCTTGACCACGACTCTCTCGCTGCTGACCGCGGGCGTCCTTGTCGCACCCTCATCGCAGGCCGCCGCCTCCATCGGCGACTGCTACTACTACCCGGGCTCGACGAAGCTCTCGAGTGACGTGCCCCCTGTTCCCTGCGATTCCGCGCACACCGCACAGACGTACTGGGTGAGCTCACTCCCCGACTCATTCGGCATTCCCGCGAAGGCCAGCGCCGCAGCCCGCCGTTCGGCGACAGTCGCCTGCACCGCCGCCGCCATCAATGCCTTCACCGGCATGCCCGACCGCACGCTTCCGAGCCGCTTCGATACCTTCGCGATCTTCCCGTCGGCAGCGCAGTGGGCAGCAGGTGATCGCACGGTGCGCTGCGACGTCGTTCTGCGCAATGGTGCCAAGCTCGTCACCCTGACCCAGCCCGCTGCAGCGGTGGTGGCTTCCACCCCGCAAGAGCAGTTGAACTACTGCACCCCGGCCGAGCCGAATGCGAACGCGCCATACGCCGGAATCTGCAATAACCCGAAGAAGAACTTCATCAAGCTGCTGGACAGGGATCTCGGCAAGCCCGGTTCGAAGTTCCCCGGATACTCCCAGGTCGAGCGCAAGGTGACCTCACTATGCAAGGCACTCGGCCGCAAGTTCAACGGTGGCATTCCGTACCCGGGCTACTGGGGAATCTGGCCGACGGGCACGGGCTGGGCTAATGGCGATCGTGCCGCGCACTGCTTCGTGCCGCTGAAGCAGTACCTCGACACTCTGGCGAAGCGGGCAGCGAGTGCTCCTGTGGCAACACCGGTCGCGAGCTAGTCGATCACGGTACGTCGCGGGCCGATGCCCCAGGCGATGTAGTTCCACATCCAGTCGGCGACAACGCTGACGCGGTTACGACCGCCGGCAAGGTAGAACACGTGCAGGGCGAGCCAGGTAAGCCAGGCGATCGTGCCATGCAACTTGATGCCATTGGGCATCTCCACCACTGCGCGGCGGCGGCCGATGGTGGCCATCTGACCCTTGTCCTTGTAGGCGAACGCAGTGAGCGGCTTGCCCACTTCGAGAGCCTTGATCTGCTTGGCCACATGCCGGCCCATCTGCATCGCAACCGGCGCGATCATCGGAAGAGGTCGGCCTTCAGGGCCAGCAAGGCTTGCGGTGTCACCGACGACCCACACGCCCTCGCACAGCTGCAGGTTCTCGTTGACCGCGAGTCGGTTGGCACGGTCGGCGATTCCCAGTGATGCCCATTGCTCCGGAGCTGCAACGCCTGCGGCCCACACGATGGTTCCGGCGGGGAGAACCTCCCCGCTCTTGAGGTGGACGTCTGTGGGGTACATGCGGTCCACCGCTGCGCTGACGAGAACGGTGACGCCGAGTTGCTCGAGCTCGCTCTTCGCATGCGCACTCGACTTCTCGGTGAAGGACGGCAGCAGGCGCGGGCCAGCCTCGACGAGAGTGACGGCGGCGTGCTTGGCGAGATCGGGGAACTCAGCGCTCATGCGCTTCTGGAGTTCGGCCACCGCACCGGAGACCTCGACACCGGTCGGACCGCCGCCTACGACGACGACTCGAAGCGCTTCCTTGGGAAGATGCCCGACTTCGACCTCTTCGTAGGTCTGCAGCAGGCGACTGCGAATGATGCGAGCCTCGGGGATGGACTTCATCTGCAGGGCATTCTCGGCAACGCCGGGAACGCCGAACGTGGTACCGACGCTGCCGGTGGCGAGCACGAGATCGTCGAAGTGCAGGACGTTGCCGTCTCCCATGCGCAGGGTCTTGGCCTCGGTGTCGATCCGGACGACCTCGGCGCGCTTGAAGGCAACGCCGGGGATAGCCGCACGAACGGGGTAGGCGATGTCGTCCTCCGGCAGGCCGGCAGTGGCCACCTGGTACAGGAGTGGGGCGAAGAGCTGATACGGATTGCGGTCGATGACAGTGATGTCGACGCCTTCGGTACCGGCGAGCTCACGTGCGCACTTCAGGCCGCCGAATCCGGCTCCCACGATGACGACGTGACGCTTGCTCATGCTGATCAGCCCTTGTTCGACGCCCGGGAACGACTCTCGCCGCGCTCAAAGTCTAGGCCATCGGACTGAAATCGCTTACACGCGCAGAAGCGCCCTCGATCAGGCGTATTCACGGCCCTGACCCGCACAAGGGTCAGGCGTAACTGACGACTCCGCCGGACTCGACGACGGCGATCTTGGTCAGTGGCTTCTGGGCCGGACCCTGCACGGGCTCGCCCGTGGCGACCTCGAAGCGGGCACCGTGGCACGGGCAGGCGAACTCGGCTGCGGCCTCGTCGTAGCCGACCGTGCAGCCGTTGTGCGTGCAGATACCGCTGTAGGCCAGGTAGGTGCCGGCCGCAGGCTGGAGCAGGAAGGCAGGGCCGCCCTGCGGATCCTGGAAGGCAAAGACCGACCCGACGGGCACGTCAGCGGCCTGGGCAATCTGCGCACCCGAAGATGCGGACCCCGAGGATGCGGCGGGCGCACTCCCCGCGGGGGCCGCGGCACTCGCCGCTTCATCGCCCGAGGCCGAGTTACCGCTGCAGGCGGCGAGGGTGACGGCAGCGATGCCGGCCCCGGCGATCACCGCACCGGACGTGAGGACTGCTCTGCGCTCCATTCGGCGATGGTATCTGCACAGGGCGAGAAGCGCTTGGGACTAGATGGCCTCGGACCCCTGCTCGCCGGTGCGCACGCGCACCACGCGGTCGACGGGGACGACCCAGACCTTGCCGTCGCCGATGCGCTCGGTTCGGGCGGCGTCGGTGATCGCGTCGACCACTCGGTCGACGATGTCGTCGTCGGCAAGAACCTCCACTCGAACCTTCGGTACGAGGTCGACCGTGTACTCGGCACCTCGGTAGACCTCGATGTGCCCGCGCTGACGGCCGAAGCCGCTGGCCTCGGAGACGGTCAGGCCATTGATGCCGATCGCGGTCAGTGCTTCCTTGACCTCTTCGAGCTTGAAGGGCTTGATGATCGCAGTCACGAGCTTCATCAGTTGTCCTCTCCTTGGTGACGACGCATGGCTGATAGCGGGTGAGAGCCGCCGAGCATGCCACCGCCCGCAACGCCCGCGAGATCGTAGGCGGATTCGGCATGCTGCGTGGTGTCGAGACCGGCGATCTCATCCTCGGGATCAGCGCGGAAGCCCATCGTCGTGGTGATCACGGTCGCGATGATCCACGTCGCGATGAAGGCGAAGACTGCCATCGCGACACATGCGATCAACTGCTTGCCCAGGAGCGAGAAGCCGCCGCCGTAGAAGAGCCCATTCGCCCCCGCGGGATTGGCCACCAGCGCGGCCAGGAAGCCGATGGAGATCATGCCCACGAGTCCGCCCACGCCATGCACGCCCACGACGTCAAGGGAGTCGTCGAATCCCAGTCGGTATTTCTGGCTCACTGCCCATGCGCAGATGACGCCGGCGAGCAGGCCGACGACCACGGCGCCGAGTGGCGTGACGAAACCGCATGCGGGAGTGATGGCCACGGCACCGGCGACGGCTCCCGAGGCGATGCCGAGAGTCGTGGCCTTGCCATCCTTGACCTTCTCGTAGCCAATCCAGGCGAGTGCACCCGTCGCGGCAGCGATCTGCGTGTTGATCATCGCCACTGCGGCCGTGCCGTTCGCGGCGAGCGCCGAACCGGCGTTGAAGCCCAGCCAGCCGAACCACAGCAGGCCGGCGCCGAGCAGCACGAGCGGAAGATTGTGGGGTCGCATCGGATCCTTGCGGAAGCCGATCCGCTTGCCGACCACGAGTGCGAGAGCGAGGGCTGACGCACCCGAGTTGATCTCGACCGCCGTTCCTCCTGCGAAGTCGAGTGCGCCGAGGCGATCACCCAACCAACCACCCTGGCCGCCGTCGAAGCTGAACGCCCAGTGAGCAGCGGGAACGTAGACCAACAGGCTCCATGCGATGACGAACACGATCCACGCGCTGAACTTCGTGCGGTCGGCGATGGCGCCGGAGAGCAGCGCAGTGGTGACGACAGCGAAGGTCAGCTGAAACATCACGAAGGCGAGCATCGGGATCTTGTGCCCGGGAGCGCCGACCGTCTGGTCCAGTGTGTCCACGAGACCGATCTGGCGCAGATCCCCGATGAAGCCGCCCGAGGTGTCAGTGCCGAAGGCCAGCGTGTAGCCAATGGTGATCCAGACGATCGTGACGATGCCCAGCGCGGTGAAACTCATCATCAGCATGTTCAAGGCGCTCTTGGCCCGCACCATGCCTCCATAGAAGAGCGCGAGACCCGGGGTCATGAGCATGACGAGTGCGGCCGAGATGAGCACCCACGCGGTGTCTCCGGCATTGATCTGTTCCACGTGTACTCCAAATCAGGGACTGCCAGGCGGCAGCGAAGTATGGCGTCGCATGAGGCTCAGCGCGAAACGAACACGAATGCGTTAACTTGCCTGAAACACGGCGTGCGTACCAGTACGGTTCCCGAATGCTGTCTTCGATGAGACGGCGGACGAGAGCGGGGGACTCGCCGTCCGAGCTAGAGCCGCACCTGCGGTACCCGATGTACGGGAATGGGCTCCATCTGCCCGTTCACGCCTCGGCCATGCCCGCGATCCTGGAAACCGTCCGCTGCTCGGCCGTTCCCGAGGATGAGGGAGTCTTTCTCGTCGACTGGTCCGGCATTCGCACCCGCATCGGCATGCTGCCTTGGGCGCCGCAAGAGTTGGCGGGCACGACACGTGACTCGCTGCCGATCCCGACTGATGGCTACCGCTCAGAGGCCGAGGAGTACGCCGGCCTGGCTCTCTCGCTCACCAACGAGCGAGACGACTACTTCGTGATTGAGGCGGGCTCCGGCTGGGCACCGTGGACTGTCGGCGGCATCGCCCTCGCCCGTCGAGCAGGAAAGCGCGCTCGCGGCATCGCGATCGAGGCTGATCCGGTGCGCGCGGACTGGGCCATGCAGCACGCCGCCGACAACGGCATCACTGCAGAGCTGATCACCGGGAGCCCCGCTCAGATCGCCAAGGACATCGCCGAGCGTCGAGACCACGTCGAGATGCTCGTGGTTCTCGCAGCCTGCTGGTCGACGGAGACGACTCTGCGCTTCCCCACCCTTTCGGACGACGACATGGGCGGTGCCGTTCTCACTGATCACGAGCGCACGATGGATTACCGAGGTGCCCACTTCGATCATGTCGACGTTCCGACGGTAACCCTGGAGACCCTCGTCGGTGATGCCGTCGCAGTCGACCTCCTGCACGTCGACCTGCAAGGTCAGGAACTCGAAGTCGTTCTGCCCGCGAACGACCTCATCGAGCAGCGGGTTCGCTTCCTCGCCGTCGGCACTCATAACCGCTATGTCGAAGGCATGCTGCAGGAGCACTTCCTGCGGCGCGAGTGGGCACTGCTCATGGAATCACCCTCAACGGCGGTATTCGACGGCGTCAAGCCCTCCCTCACCGGGTTCACCGTGCAGGACGGCAACCAGTTGTGGGCCAACTCGCGATTCCGCGATGCCACCGAGATAGTCATCCGCTCGCGCTGACTACTCCGCTAGCGCGAGCCAGGCCTCCTCGGCCAATTCCTTCGCCTTCTGCACCTCGCGAAGTTCCTCGTTCAATGCCGCGACCTTCTCGAAGTCAGTGGCGTGAGTCGCGAGATCGGCATGAAGCTTGGTCTCTCGCTCATCGAACTTCTTGATCTGGCGCTCGAGCTTCGACATTTCCTTCTGATTCAGGCGATCCTGCGCAGCACTCGTGCCCGCCGGCGCTCCCGCACTGTTCGAGACGCCCTTGGCTGCCGGCGCAGACCTTTGCGCGCGAAGGCGCTCCAGGTAGTCATCGACTCCCCCCGTGAGATCACGCAGCTGAAGATCACCGACAAGTCCGAAGAAGTCATCGCACACGCGCTCGAGGAAGAACCGGTCATGCGAGATGACGATGAGGGTGCCCGCGAAACCGTCGAGGAGATCCTCAAGCGCGCCGAGGGTCTCGATATCGAAATCATTGGTGGGCTCATCGAGAACGAGCACATTCGGGCCACCCATGAGCAGTCGCGTGAGCTGCAGTCGACGACGCTCGCCGCCTGAAAGATCGCCGACAGGGGTCCACTGCGAATCCGCGTTGAAACCCAGCCGCTCGCAGAGCTGCGATGCCGAGAGCTCGCGTCCCTTTCCGAGATCCACTCGATTCGCGACATGCTCCACGGCCTCGAGAACTCGCCACTTCGGGTTGAGCTCCTCGAGATGCTGCGATAGATAGGCCGGCTTCACCGTGACACCGGTGACGAGCTTTCCCTGGGCGAGCTTGACCTCGCCCTGCAGCATGCGAATGAGCGTGGTCTTGCCCGCGCCATTCGATCCGAGAACACCCAGGCGCTGACCAGGCCCGATGTTCCAGTTGAAGCGCTCGATGAGCAGCTTGTCACCGGCCTTCAGCTGACCGTCATGCACTTCGTAGACAGTCTTGCCCAGGCGAGCATCCGCGAAGGAGAGCAACTCGACCTTGTCGCGGGGCGGCGGCTCCGCGGTGATGAGCTCATTGGCTGCATCGATGCGGAACTTCGGCTTGGAGGTTCGTGCAGGCGCACCGCGTCGCAGCCAGGCGAGCTCCTTGCGAATGAGCATGTTGCGTCGCTGCTCGCTCACCGATGCCTGGCGCATGCGCTCGGCCTTGGCCAGCACGTAGGCGCTGTAGCCGCCGTCGTACTCCTCGACCCCGCCGTTCACGACTTCCCACATGTTCTCGCAGACCTCGTCGAGGAACCAGCGATCATGGGTGACGACGAGAAGACCAAGGCGCGGACGGGTCTTGAGGTATGCGGCAAGCCAGGCGATGACCTCGACATCGAGATGGTTGGTGGGCTCGTCGAGGAGCAGGACGTCGAGATCAGTGATGAGCAGCCGGGCGAGGTCAACGCGTCGGCGCTCACCACCCGACATCGTGCCCAGGGTGCGCGCGAGCAGTTCCTCGTCGAATCCGCCGAGCAATCCCTCAAGTACCTCGCGCACATTCGGGTCGACAGCCCACTCATGGGTCGGACGATCACCGACCACCGCCTCGAGCACCGTGAGGTCGGGCGGGAAGTCATCACGCTGACGCAGGAAGCCCAGGCGCACGTCGTTGCCCATACTCACCCGGCCGTCGTCGACCTTCTCGGTCTGAGCCAGGACCCGCAGCAGCGTGCTCTTGCCGGCACCATTGCGGCCGACGATGCCGATGCGATCGGCTTCACCCACGCCGAGCGACACCTTGTCGAGGAGGGGACGGTGGCCGTAGGCCTTGGTCACTGATTCGACATTGATGAGATTGCGACCGGCCACGCACCTATCCTCCCGCATTCACGAAGGCGCAATGACCGCCGGGGACTCAGGGAAGCGCACACCCTCGATGTGCGGTCACCACGCGCATTTCCGTGGTTTGGGCCCCTAGGGTCACGGGTAGACCTCGATCAGACGAAGGGAACCCCATGAAGAAGTCCTCGAAGTTCGGCACGGCACTGCTCGGTGCCGCGATCGTTTTCTCACCCATCCTGATGACCGCGTCGCCTGCGTCTGCTGCAGTCGCGACCAAGGTCGTGCCCTACACCTCGGCCCAGCTCAAGGAAGCCGGATTCCCGAAGAAGCCAAACCTCACCGCATGGGAGCCAGGCACCGCGAAGGTGACTCCGCACAAGGCTCCGGCCGGTTCCACCATCACCATTTCCGGCAAGGCTCCCAAGTACACCAAGCCCGGGCAGGAGTTAACCCTGCAGCGCTTCCTTCCGAGCGACAAGAAGGGCAGCGGCGACTTCCAGGACCTCGGAATCACGACAACTGTGAAGAAGGACCGATCCTTCGAGATCCTCGCTGATCTTGGTCGCACCGGAACCTGGGGTTACCGAGTCGGTTATGAGACCAACCCGGGCGGCGATGTCGGCGGCGAGTTCATCAGCTTCACGTTCCAGGTGACGACCACCGCGTCATAGCTCACTGCACGCCACCTGCATGAAGCATCGAGGCGCTTGGCCTACAGCAGGCCGAGCGCCTCGATCTTTGCGCGCAGGTCAATATCGGACGGTTCCACCACGTAGGTGCCGTCACTGAAGGTAATGACCGGGATCGACTGCTTGCCACTGATCTCGATCGCGGCATCCTTGCCCGCATCGTCATGGGCGACGTCGACATAGTCATAGGCAACGCCCAGGGAATCCAGCAGTCGCTTGGACCGGCGGCAGTCACCGCACCACTCGGCGCCGTACATCATGATTGCTGCGTCAGCCATGACCACTCCCATTCGTCGGACGTTGATGCCTCAAGCAACGACCTGAGGAGGCAGGCTATTCCGAAAAGACGAAATCCCCCACACATCGGCGAGAAGTGCGGGGGATAACGAGTGCGCCCGACAAGATTCGAACTTGTAACCTCTTGATCCGTAGTCAAGTGCTCTATCCGTTGAGCTACGGGCGCTTGGTCGCGAACGACCGTCCGAAAGTCTACAGGCTGTCGGAGGGTGGTTTAAACCACCCTCGCTTAGCTGCCCCACGCCAGGAGAAGTGCCATCGACAAGCGTCAGGGGCGCCCCGATGGGACGCCCCTGACAGGTGGCGGAGGCGGCGAGATTTGAACTCGCGATGGGCGTTAAACCCAAACCGCATTAGCAGTGCGGCGCCATAGACCGGACTAGGCGACGCCTCCATGCAACCGCCCCAATTGTGCCCTAAGGCCCGTTCGGGGAACCACCGTGCTGCCCGCATAGGTTATCGGGCAGACTTTCGGCCATGACAACGACGTTGGCCATCGACTGCGGAGGCGGCGGGATCAAGGCCTCCGTCCTCGATGAGGCAGGCACGATGCGGGCCCATCCGATTCGGGTCCCCACCCCGTACCCCCTGACCACCGAGCTTTTCGTCCAGACACTGGTCGACCTCGCGGCCGAGCTGCCCAAGGCCGACCGGGCCACCGTGGGCATGCCGGGGATGATCCGCCACGGCGTCGTGATCACGACCCCGCACTACGTCACCAAGTCAGGCCCGCGCACCCGCGTGCTGCCCGAGCTGGTCGAACAGTGGGAGGGCTTTGACGTGAAGGCTGCCCTCGAATCAGCCTTCGGCATCCCGACCCGAGTGCTCAACGATGCTGAGGTGCACGCTGCAGGCGTCATCGCCGGTCAAGGACTCGAGTTGGTGCTGACCCTCGGCACCGGCCTGGGCTGCGCGATCTACGACGGAGGCCATCTGGCCCCGCACCTCGAGATGTCGCAGGCACCTGTGCGCTGGGGCCTGTCCTACGACACGTACATCGGCGAGCACGAGCGGCGGCGGCTGGGTGATGCCCTCTGGTCACGGCGCATTGCCCGCGTCGTCGAGGGCCTGCGCCCGGTGTTCCTCTGGG
>JBPCSY010000004.1:0-7311 GCA_051006695.1 Candidatus Nanopelagicales bacterium | reverse complement strand
GTCCTGGTAGGCGGGCTGCCATTTGGCAATGTGCTTGCCCGTCAGCTCGACCCGAATCCGCTCGGCCTGCGCCCGGCTCATGCCGAATCGGACCAGTCGAGCCTTGACCATGTAGGCCAGACCGCGCCGCCATTCGTTGTCGAGGAACTGCCAGCGGCCCGCACTCGATGCATCCGAGCCCCGTGCCTTGTAGGTGCCGTGCGATTCGCGCTCCGAGACGCAGGATGCGAACGCTTGCGCCTGCTGGGGGATCTGCGCTGCCTTTTCGGTAGGGCCTGCCATGAGGGCGACCGCTAGTGCGGCCTCCATAATCACTTGACCCCGATGATCGTCACGGTCGACGAGACGCGGGTGCGCGTGACGTTCTCCACGCTTTCCCGCTCTACTCGCCGCTGGCCTCCGGGCGTTCGCTGCCCGTTGATGATGCCGAGATCAACGTACCGACCAATGGTGTCGGTGCTGACTCCCAGCATTTTGGCGGCCTCTCCGGGCCGTATCCATTCGCTCATCGTTTCCCCTTTCGGGTGCGACTGTAGCAGGGTTGCGCGATTTGCGCGGAATTACTTCTTCGGCGTGGCCAATATGGGTAGCGGAAACTTCCCGCCGTCGTTCTCGCCCCTGGTCGTAAAGCTCACGTGAATGTGATGCTTGTGGCCGTAGCCGCTGCCACGCCAACGCCATTTCGAGGCCTCGTAGGTGCCCGAGGCGATGCGGTCGTTGTAGACGACGTACTTGATGCGCTGTGAGCCGGGGATTCCCGAGGCGGCGTAGGCGACGATCTGGTCGGCGAGCCTCTGAGCGGCCTTGGGGTCGCGGGGGTCAAGGTCGGCGTCGATGTCGAGGGCGTGGACTATGCCGCGGCTGTCGGCGTTGTGGTCGCTCTGGCGTGCTGCGTGGGCCTTGTCGCCGATCCACCCGTCGGAGGCCTTGTCGCGCTTGGGCCAACGCTTATTGATCTGGTTGCGAAGGGTGACGCCCCCTGCGACTAGACGGGCCATTACTCCCCCTCGATCTCGAACTCGTGCGCGGTCGCGATGTCGTCCGGGCGGGGCTTGGAGCCCATGCCGTAGCGGGTGTCGTCACGGTTCAGCACGTTGATAAGCACGGGGATGACTGCCGCGCCTAGGGCCATGACGAGCGGGTGAACATCGGAGGTGGCCAGCCATGAGGCTAGCGCGCCCAAGGCCGCTCCAATGATTGCCTTAGTTGCGGTACCTTCCCAAGTACCTGCGAGCCAGTTACCCACGGCCAGCCACCTCCTCGATCCTATCTGTGAGCCTGTCGAGCTTGTGAGAGATGTCGGCGAGGCTTTCCCCGCCGTTGCGGTAGCCCGGTTGGATGGGCTTGGTCCACTTCTCGAACTCTTGCCGGACGATCTGTCGCACGAGCCACACGAGGCCTGCGAGGATGATCGTGAAGCCCGTGAGGAGTCCGACCACGAGGCCTACGGCCTCACTCGGCTGCATTAGCGGTTAGGCGGTTCAGGACCCGGGCGCGTGCCCGGTCACGTTCGGTCAGGGCCTTGGCCGCTGGGGCCTTCTTGGCCGCCTTGCGGGGCTTCGGGGCCTCGGCCTCGGGCTCTAGCTCGATGTCGGGCTCAATCGGTTGGTCGCTCATGCTGTCACCTCTGTGTTTATCTGGCTAATGAATTCCGTACCGTCCCAGATATCACCAGCCGCGGCAAACTTGCCTCGTTGCCCATCTAGAAAGGTCTCGACAGATTGGTCGCTTGCACCGATATCGCGCAAAAATAAAATACCCTCTGACTCCGTTGGTGCATCTTCATCGTTGACGTTTACGACGTTTGTAACGATGTCATTTTCGAGCAACGCAAAATATTTCATTATGAAAGTCCAATCCAAACTACGCCAGAACCGCTGTTGTTATTAGAACCGCCGCCGTTTCCCGTATTAGCCGCTCCTGCGCCGCTGCCCGTTGATCCACCGGCACCAAATGTTCCAGCCCAAGTGGTTAGGCCGATACCTGGCGTTGTGCCAGATGCGACTCCGCCAGAACCGCCGCCTACATAACCGCTGCCTGCATAACCTTGTGCGCCACCGTATGCAGCCGCTCCAGCCGCAGCGTTAGAACCTCCTCCACCAGTAGCTAGAGATCCTCCACCGTTACCAGAGTTCCCGCCGTTGCCGCCTCCAAGCGCGATGAATCTGTCTGCCCTCGAATAATTGCCGCCGATGCCACCTGTGCCCGACAATGCGCCGACAGTAATTGTCCAAATTTCCCCGGCTGAGATATAGATTTTTTCATCTATGACACCTCCGCCACCTCCCGCGCCGCCCACAAACCCTCCGCTTACGCCGCCAGATCCTCCGGAGCCAACGCAAACGATCGAGGCATATCCAGCGTTGCCAAAAGTGATAGTCCCTGACGCGGTGAATTTGTAGTAACTGTATGTTGTCCCGCTATAAGTGACTGTTCCTGTCGTCGGGCTGCCTGTAGTGCTAGCCACGGTCGCGGCTGCACTACCTCCCGAGAAAGGGAGGCACCACCACACGGCGGCCGCGCTGTCATACTGGAGGGTCACTCCCGTGTATTGAGCCGTGATTGAGGTGATCGACCCCGTAACGGTTCCGCCCGTGAAGGTGACCGCGCCAGTATTGACGGAATAAACGTTTAGTCTCATTCCGTTTACAAGGCTCGTCGAGGGCAGGGTGATCACTGTGGCTGAAGCGGAGTTCATGGCGATAATAGTTCCGGCCAGAATGTCGGCCACGGTCACCGTGTAGCTCGCGGTCTTCTTCGACATTGAGCCCGATGCCACGACGTCGACGCGGGCCGCGAGGCTGGCCGATGTCGTCGGGTAGTTCGCTACTAGATCCGTGGAGGCGACGTATGGGGTGCCTCCTGTAGTGGTTGCCATATGCCCTCCTAGGCGGCGATCAAATCGTCGGAAGTGACGACGTTATACCAGATGATTTCTGGGTTTACCTGACTCCACAGCTGGCTAGTGTAGTAGGTCAGGGTGGATGTTGAGGCGTTAGCCGTGCCGTTCCATGTTTGTGTCTGTACGGCGATTGCGGGGTCAGCGTATGAGCCGTCAAAGTACGGGTTTAGAGTTGACGACTGCTCAAGGAGGACCGCATCAACCAGCCAAGTCGCTGCCGCCTCGGACGCTGAAACTCTCTCGCGCACGAGGATGCGCGCAAAGGCCGCCGTTGCCGGAGCGGTTCCTGATTGAGAAATGCGCTGCCAAACGGCCCCTACCGATGAAATGGTGATTCCAGTTTCTGAGATGTAGGCCCCAGCAGCCGTGTGCCATGCAATGTTGATGAACAAGTCGGGTGATCCACTAACCGCTTTGACGTAACTACTAGCGATGTACGTCTGATTTGGAGTGATGGAAAAGTACGACGTTGAGTTGGTGTCCAAGCCCTGATTGACTCCGCCGCCTGTGTTGGTAGCCCGAACGATCTGAGCACTTGAGGTTCCAAATACAGAGTCAGTCGTTATGCGACTAAGTGTGGCAAGTGCGCCAAGCCTGATCCAGCCTGCGGTGTCTACCTCAAAGGACGGATTCGTCACAAGGTTCGTGCGCGTCGCCGTTGTGTTCTGAATCTGGCCCCATTCGACCGTCTGATACGAATAACGGGGGTCTGAAATAGACAGGGTGAGGATGTGCTGTCCCGGTGTGTAGGTCTCGGCCCATCCCTCGACAATGCCTAAGAACTGGTCGAACGGGGCAGGCTCGGGCAGGTCATTGACCAGGACCGAGGAGCCCGAAACTAGACCGAGGATCTGGTTACGCTGCTCCTCTGTGCAATGGTCCATAAGCACGGAGATATTCCCGAGGTTCCACAATGGGTACGCCTGCGCTAGGAGGATCGCGTCGGCCCGCGAGATCGCGTCCGAATGCTTGTCCAGGCCCGTCGTGAGGGTGAAGGTCCGCCGGCCGAATTGGGCAATACTCGCCATGTCCTCGGCCTGGTCTGAGTGGGCGGGGTCGCCATGCGTGACAGTTACGTCATTGATGAGGGAGGCCTGATTCTGCGACCAGGTGGGCGTGTATACGACGGTACTGTCCGGCAGGGGCACGGCGGCGAAACTAGTTGGGAATGAGTCCCAGGAGCGTTCGTAGAATGACCATGCCTCGGTGTTGCTCGACCAGACGCCTCGATATGCGGTGAGGCCACGATTACCGTAGGACTCAAATACGATCCGCCCGTCTGGCAGGTCGAAATAGGTTCCACCTGACCATTCTGCGAGCTGCTGAAGACCGTCTGTACAGGTGACGGCGTTCTCGACGCCTGCGGTCGTGGCGAACAATTCGAGCGTGTCGGTGCCGCCGTTGAGGTAGGCCTCTCCCGAGTCGGTCAGGATGGTTTCGGCCCGGGCGTAAACGGTCTCTTTCGAGTAGCCGTCGGCCCCCGTCCATCGGGCCCCAAGGTTGGCTAGGTTGCCGATGGCGGTGACGGTGGTGATGGCGACGGGCGGGACCGCTGACAGGTGGGTGATATTTAGGTCTGTCACCTCGCCCGTGAACCGGCGGGTGTCCCAAGCCGTGATATCCACCGAGTCGGATATGGCAATGTCGACGCCGGCCGCCCCACGGATGATGATCTGCGCTGTGGAGGCCTCGGGGCTTGACTTGATGTCATTGCGCCCGTGAGTGATGCCCACCTGGTACTCGACATCGGACAGGTCGAGAGTCGTGCCTCCGATGGCCACGTGCGTGATGGGCTGCACCATTACTGGAGCACATTCTGCGGGGCCGCACCCAGGCGGGAATTGCTATTGGCGATTGCCCGGGCGATGGCTTGCGCGACGGCGTCGGGTCCGATGAAGCCCATTCCGCCGCTGAAGTTCTGGCCCGCGTAGGCCGACGGTAGGCCATTAGCGAGCGTTGAGGGGGTCGAGGTACCCGCGAGAGTCGCCTGGCCCTGGCCGAGTGTCTCACGAGCCTTGTTGACGGCCTCGAGGATGGCTGCTGCTGCCGCGTCTCCGATCGTCTTGCCCATCGCCGCGCCCATGGCCTCCAGGTCATTCGTGGCCGCCGCGAGCGTGTTCTGGGTGCCGATAAGGAAGTTTACCGCGCTGTTCACGCCCGCGATCAGGAATTCGGGGGTCATAGCGTCGGCGGCCGTGCGGGCCGTGCTCTTGACCGTGACGAGCTTCTCCTGGAAAGTCTTCACCAGGCCCTCGTCGATCATCTGCTTCGCTAGCTTGTTGCCTGCCTCGGGTCCGAGAGCGGCCACGGCATCCCGGAGTTCTGGGCCGCCCTCGGAGTTCAACTGCTGGAGGTATCCGCCGAATATTCCAGCCTGGTCTATCTGCTTCTGGAAGCCCTCGAGGAGGCCGACGCCGATCTTCTTACCTGCGTCGTCGACGGCGAACTGTTGTTCGAACGCTGCCCCCAGGTCGATTCCCGAGGTGATGCTGGCAGCCATTGATTCCTGCCAGTCGTTCATTTCCTTGCGGGCCGCCTCAACCTTCTTGGCGGCGTCCTGAAGTTGAGTCGTCAGACTCTTGACGAGGTCGATCTGCTTTTGCAGTTTCGGGTTCACCTTGTCCACGGCACCCGAGAGGCCACCACCACCACCACCACCACCATCGCCACCGGCAATATCCTTGGCTAGGGCCTTGAACCGTGCACTGAGATTGCCCATGGCATTGATGCCGTTGTATGCCGTAGTCGGGGTTCCGCCCGTCTCCGCGCCACCGAATGCGAAAGCTGCGGCCATCGCCGCGCCCGCCTTGTATGCCTCATACTGGACGTACTGGAATTGGTCGCCTAGGCCTCTCGCCTGTTTTTCGGCATAGACGAGGGCATCGCCTGATCCGAAAATCAGTTTTGTCGCGAGGCCCCAGTCGCCCGCGCTGATCGCGTCACCAGCGAGCAGGGCATCCTCAGCGAACTTTGACCAGGCGATTGCTGTCTTGTTGACCTCGGTTCCGAGCCGCTCGGCTGCGGGCTGTGCGTCCCTCATGCGCTGGACGGAATCATTTATGGCGGTGGAGGAGTCCTCGGCCGCGCCGATCAAGCCCGTACCGAAAGCCTCAATGAGTTCGTCGGTGGCAATTTGCAGCTTCTTCATGCCACCTTGGGCGGTATTCGCAGCCGCTTCAGACTGCCCGTGAAAGGTCGTGGTGAGTTTCTCGTTGATCGCGGCCATATCGCCGGACTTGAGAGTCGCCGCGTCAATTCCCGCACCGAGTTTGCCGAGTGCCCCTGTATTCCCGTCATAGGCCCGCCCTAGCGCATTGGCTACGGTCTCCAGGCTCTTGCCTGTTCCCGCAGATACGTCCAGGGCAAGTTTCAGAGCATCCTGGGCCTCGGTGACGGAGCCCGTCGAGCGCACCAAACGATCAAACGCTGGGCGCAATTCGCTATCCGTCACTGCCGC
This sequence comes from Candidatus Nanopelagicales bacterium, assembly GCA_051006695.1. GTDB lineage: Bacteria > Actinomycetota > Actinomycetes > S36-B12 > S36-B12 > CAIKZY01. Next base: position 952 of record JBPCSY010000004.1, on the reverse strand, counting down.
CGAATACTGGAGGTCGTCAATGAACTTATTGACCTTCTCGGATTGCGAGCCGAAGCCGAGATTATCGAGGGTCGTGCCGAGTTTGGTTAGTTCCGCTTCCTCTTGCATGGCGGCCTGCGCGGCGTCGACGCCAAGCTTGACTGCAAATGCTCCTGCCGCTGCGGCTGCCCCGATGAGGGCAGGGCCGACGAGGTTGTTAAGGCTGTGGCCGAAGATCTTGAAACCATCGTCAGCGTCATTGAGACCTTTTTTCAGCTTGGAGATATCAGCCGCTAGGTAAACGGTCAGGGTCTTGCCACCGAATGCCATTACAGGGTGCTCCACTTCATGACGATACGGTCAACTGCTCTTGCCCATTCTTGCGTGGCCTGCGGGGCGTACTTCTCCTTGACGTTGCCCATCCAGTCGGTGCCTGAGCCGAATGCCTTAGGCGCACGATTACGCGCTCCTGCTCGGCCCTGATCGCCCTTATCTGAGAGGTAACGCACCATAGTTGGGGACGCCCCGCCGGAGAACTTCTTGCGTGCCCCGCCGATATTTACTGCTGGTACCCGATCGCGGCGAACCCGTACTGAGGCGGCGATCTCCTCGCCCCAAGGGCCCGCGAAAGTGATGGCTGCCTCTCGCCATGCGGGTGCCATGTACTTATCGGCGATGGTCGCCGATGCCTGCCGCAACTCCTGCGTGGCTTCCTTGGGCAGATTGCGGAAAGCCCGCAGGACGTCGTTTAGCCCATCCACATAGGTGTCAAAAGTCTTGCTTGCCGCCATTGAGCACCTCCAGGATTGTCGCTAACTGTCTCGGGCTGTATTGCTCGACTTCAGATATCGGGGTTTGGAGCCGTACTGCTAGTTGGGTGATGAATCGGCGGGCTGATCCGCTTGGGTAGGGTCCGGCATTTCGGCGTCCTCTGCCCAGACCTTTTCCTCACGGGCCCAGTCCTTCACGGCCT
>JBPCSY010000003.1:0-7269 GCA_051006695.1 Candidatus Nanopelagicales bacterium | reverse complement strand
AACGAGCACCGGCTCATCGACGACATGGTGGCCAGCGCCCTCAAGTGGGAGGGGGGCTACGTGTGGGCCTGCAAGAACTACGACGGCGACGTGCAGTCCGACACCGTCGCCCAGGGGTTCGGCTCGCTCGGCCTGATGACCTCGGTTCTCATGACCCCCGACGGCCAGACCGTCGAGGCCGAGGCCGCGCATGGCACCGTGACCCGTCACTACCGCCAGCACCAGCAGGGCAAGCCCACGTCCACCAACCCGATCGCCTCGATCTTCGCGTGGACCCAGGGCCTGACCCATCGCGGCCGCATGGACGGCACCCCCGCCGTGTCGGCCTTCGCGGAGACCCTCGAGCGCGTGTGCGTCGAGACTGTCGAGGAGGGCAAGATGACCAAGGATCTCGCACTGCTCATCAGCAAGGACGCACCGTGGCTGACCACCCAGGACTTCCTGGCAGCCATCGATGAGAACCTGCAGAAGGCGATGAAGGCCTAGTCTTCACGAACATCGAACGGGCGAGGAAGGGATGCGCATGACGCCCCCTTCCTCGCCCGTTTCGTTTACCGGTCGGCGGATGACAATCCTCACCGTCATCCTCGCGGCGCTCAATGCGTATGCGCCGACCTCGATGGACATCTACCTGCCGGCCTTCCCGCAGATTGCCGAGGAGTTGAACGCAACCACCTCTCAGGTTGCACTGACCCTCGCGGTGAATCTCATGGGCATCGTGATCGGGCAGCTGCTCTTCGGCCCGATGACTGATTCGCTTGGCCGCCGCCGCATCGTCATCATCACGACTGCGATCGCGGCATTCGCGAGCCTGGGAGTAGCGCTCTCGCCGACCATCGGCATCCTGCTGGTGATGCGCTTCGTGCAGGGCCTCGCGGGTGGCGCGGGTATCGCCATCGCGCGGGCGATCGCCGCGGACGTGACCTCGGGCAAGGCTGCTGCGCGACTGTTCTCGATCTTCATCAGCCTGACGGTTGCGGCCACGATCGCAGCGCCGGTGATCGGCGGGCTTCTTCTCGCAATGACGGGTACCTGGCGCTCGGGATTCGTGTTCCTCTTCATCGTCGATCTCATCCTCGCGATCGCAATCGCGATCTACATTCCCGAGACTCATCCTGCGCACGCGCGCACAGTAGGCGGAGTTGCCTCGGCAGGACGCTCCTACCTGGCTCTCCTGCGCGATCGCGTGTTCATGGGCTACGCGATCACGCTCGTGCTCGCCTTCGCCTCCCTGTATGCCTACCTTGCCGAGTCGGCCTTTGTCCTGCAGTCGCAGTTCGGCATGACGGCAAATCAGTACACGCTCGTGCTGGCCGTGAATTCCGCGGGGCTGATGGGCATCGGATTCCTGAATGCGCGTCTGGTGCATCGCTGGCGGGTACGCAGCCTGTTGATCGTCGGCCTCATCATCGCCTTCCTCGCCGGAGTGGTCCTGGTGAGCTCTGTGCTGGCTTTCGAACGGCACCTGCTGCCGATCCTCATCGGGATGTTCATTGTCGTGGCGACGCGTGGCATCGTCACTCCCAATGCCACAGTGCTGGGGGTCGAGAGATCTCGTACACGCGGCGCCGCTGGTGCTCTCCTCGGCGCCGGCACATTCTTCGGTGGTGTCCTGATCACTCCATTCCTGGGGCTCACCCCCGGTGATCCGGCCATGTCGATGACGGTCGCCATGGCTGTCGCCGCCCTGCTGGCGCTCGTGGTAGCCGTCACGATGACCAGGTCGCGAAACGCACTGCCGACCGGCTAGAGCACGCCATCACGGCATGCGGGCGGGACCTCCGTATTGTTGAGGCGACATGGACCTCCTGCGCAGCTTCCTGATCGTGCTGATCTTCATCCTGATCGGCGGATTCTTCGCTGCCGCGGAACTCGCGTTGGTCTCACTTCGGGATGGCCAGGTGCAACGTCTGGCCACGCGTGGCCGTCGGGGTCGACGCCTGGCGATTGTCGCGGCGAACCCCAATCGATTCCTGGCCGCGGGCCAGGTGGGCGTGACCCTGGCCGGCTTCATCTCCGCCGGATTCGGCGGTGCTGAGATCGCCCCGATGATCGCACCCGTCCTGGTCGGATGGGGCATGTCCGAATCGTGGGCGAGCACCGTGAGCTTCATCGCCGTGACGATCGTGATCGCTTACCTTTCCCTGGTGCTCGGCGAGCTCGTGCCCAAGCGACTGGCACTGCAGAGGGTGGAGTCGGTAGCGCTGGCGAGTGCGGGCACGATCGATGTCATCGCCAAGATCTTCCGGCCGTTCATCGCGCTTTTGTCGGTCTCGACGAATGCGATCATGCGACTCTTCGGCGGTGACCCGCATGCCGCGAAGGACCAGATCAGCGGCGAGGAGCTCCGTGATCTCGTCGCTGCACACGAGGATCTCTCGGTCGAGGAGCGTGAGCTCATTGACGACGTCTTCGCCGCCGGTGACCGCGAGCTTCGCGAGGTGATGATCCCGCGCACCGAGGTCGAGTTCCTTGATGCGTCGATGCCGATCTTCAAGGCCGTCAAGGCCGTGGTCGATCAGCCTCACTCGCGCTATCCCGTCATTCGTGACTCGATGGATGACGTGGTCGGCTTCGTGCACGTGCGCGACATCCTGGCGCCAGATCTCGCCGAGCGCTCCATTCGCGTGGGTGAATTGGTGCGTCCGATGACCGCATTCCCCGGAACCAAGGGCGTGCTGAGCACGCTCACCGAGATGCGGCGACTGCGCCAGCACATGGCCATCGTCGAGGACGAGTACGGCGGAACCGCAGGCGTGGTGACACTTGAAGACCTCGTCGAGGAGCTCATCGGCGATATCAAGGACGAATACGACCTCGTCCAACGCCCGGAGGCGGCGCGATCGTTCGGCGTGATTCATGTCGATGGCCTGCTCAACATTGAGGATTTCGCGGAGGAGACAGGGATCACGTTGCCGGAGGGTCCCTACGAGACTGTCGCAGGCTTCGTGGTCTCCCTTCTCGGCGATGTGCCCGAACTCGGGAATGAGGTGGCCGCGGGAGCGCACCGATTCGAGGTGACCGAGCTCGACGGGCGGCGTATCGCGCGGGTGCGCGTGACCCCGGTACCGGTCGCCTCCGCTGAGGAGAGCCTGGCGGATGATGTCGACGGAGCTTTGCCACAATAGGCATATGTCACCGCGCCCCCGCGTTCTCTCCGGAATCCAGCCCACGGCCGATTCCCTCCAGCTCGGCAATTACCTGGGGGCTCTGCGTCACTGGGTGGATCTGCAGGATTCCCACGATGCGTACTACTGCGTGGTCGATCAGCATGCGATCACTGTCGAGCACGATCCCGCTGTGCTGCGCCACCGCACCCTGCTGACCTTTGCGCAGTTGCTGGCCATCGGCCTCGACCCTGACAAGTCGACGATCTTCGTGCAGAGCCACGTGCCCGAGCACAGCCAACTGGCCTGGGTCATGGAATGCCAGACCGGTTTCGGCGAGGCCGGCCGGATGACTCAGTTCAAGGACAAGTCGCAGAAGGACGGTGCCGCGCGGGCAACCGTCGGCCTGTACACGTATCCGATCCTGCAGGCTGCTGACATCCTGCTATACCAGGCGAACCTGGTTCCCGTGGGCGAGGATCAGCGCCAGCACCTCGAGCTCACGCGCGATCTCGCCCAGCGCTTCAACACTCGATTCGGCAAGACCCTCACGATCCCCGAGGCGATGATCGTCAAGGAGACCGCGAAGATCGTTGATCTTGCGGATCCGACCTCGAAGATGAGCAAGTCCAGCCCGAGCGGTTGCGCATTCTTGCTCGATGAAGACGCTCCGCTGACGAAGAAGTTCAAGAGTGCCGTGACCGACTCCGGTCGCGAGATCATCTTCGACCCCGAGAATAAGCCGGGAGTCTCGAATCTGCTCACCATCCAGACTGCCCTCACCGGCACGTCGATGGATGCGCTTGTCGCGTCCTACGAGGGCAAGGGCTATGGCGATCTCAAGGGTGATACGGCCGCCATCGTGCTCGATCTCGTGCAGCCGATTCGTACGCGCGTCAATGAGCTGATGTCCGATCAGGAGCAGTTGCGCCACCTGATGGGTGTCGGAGCGCGCAAAGCGCGTGCCACCGCGCGAGAGACCCTTGCTCGCGTATACGAGGGCATCGGCTTCGTCGCGATCGACGAGTCGTAGCCGCGGGCCTCGATGAGCGGCATGACCCTCGGGGTCGCGATTGAGATCCCTGAGCCCTTCGGCTCGGCGGTCGACACCGCCCGCTTGGGGTACGAGCCGAGCCTGGGCCGCATGCCTGCGCACATCACGCTGCTTCCTCCGGTCGACGTTGACTCCGAGGTGCTGGCCGGTGTCATCGATCACCTCGCGGATGTCGCTGCGCAGTGCGCGCCATTCGATGTCGAACTGCACGGCACCGGCAGCTTTCAGCCTGTCTCTCCGGTCGTCTTCATCGCCCTCTCGCGAGGAATCTCGTCATGTGAGAGGGCTGAGGCCATGGTGCGCAGCGGAGTCCTGGCGGTGGAGTCACGCTTTCCGTATCACCCGCACGTGACGCTCGCCCACGACGTGAGTGACGAGTTGCTCAATCGTGCGTTTGACGACTTCACGGATTTCCGCGCTTCGTTCACCGTGACGCAGATGCACCTCTTTCACCTGCAGGGTGACGGCTGGCATCCGCTGCGGGCCTTCGACTTCGCGGGCTAGATCACGCTGTAGGGCGACTTGCGCGACTTCCGGCGTAGCCAGGCCCCCACGAGCACGCCGATCACGACGAGGCCGATGAGCGTGTACCAGACGATCGGTGGCCAGCTCGTGCGCGCGACGTCAGGAACAGCGATTGCCGCAGTCGCGGGGGGCCCACTGGGCACCAGCGCCACTGCCTGCCGAGCGGAGGCACTGGGCTCAGCGGAGGGGGAGAGCGACGCGCCTGCCACGTTGAGCGTGCCGACCGGCGTGACCTTGTCGTGATTCTTGAAGCCCCAGGTGAGCGCGGCTGCCGCGGCCTGGGCGCTGCCGGACTTGATACCCATCAACGCGACGACAAGGGTGCGACCCTTGCGAGTAGCTGCCCCGACGAAGGTGCGCCCTGCCTCGGTCGTGAATCCGGTCTTGACCCCGATGCAACCCTTGTAGCCACCCAGGAGCAGTCGATTGTTCGTGTATATCGGGTGAGTGCCACCGCCCTCGCTGGGAAAGGGGGCCTTCTTCCGGGCCACGATCGTGGCGAAGTCAGGTCGGGCTAGTCCGGCCCGAGCAATCAGGGCGAGATCGAAGGCGCTCGAGACCTGGCCCTTCTCGTCGAGGCCATTGGGTGTCTTGGCCACCGTGTCGGCGGCGCCGAGCGCCGCGGCCACCTCGTTCATCTGAGCGACGGTTTCGGGGATCCCGCCATTGGCGTGGGCGAGAGCGCGCGCCGCGTCGTTACCGCTGGGCAGCATCATCCCGTTGAGCAGTTGCTTCACGGTGTAGGTGATGCCCGGCTTGATGCCGGCCATTGCCGTACCCGACACCACGTCGGAGGGACGGCCTACATAGGTCGACGACAGGTCGAGGCGGGGCAGGACGGTGAGAGCCGTGAGCATCTTCAGGGTGCTTGCCGGCGCTCGGAGCTTGTGGGCGCCCTTGCTCGCCAGGATCTCTCCGGTGGTGGCATCGGCCAGGACCCAACTACTCGCCCAGATATCCGGCAGGGGTTTGGCACCCGGGCCGAGATTGACCTGACGGCCCTTGAGGGCGAGCTGCTCGCCGCCGACAACCTGGGCGGTCGAGATCGGCTCGGTGGGCTCCTCGGCGAGTGCGGGGGAGGCGACGGTGACCACTGCGCACAGGAGGGCAGCCACGGCTGTCAGACGCTGAACACGAGCCATGATCAAGGAGTCTAGGCTGCCCGCGCCCCGGGGGCCCTGATCCCGGTGCCTGCGGTATTCGGATGTCCATATACGTGTGACGTACCTCCTACGTGGGCAGGCTGCAGGCCCCCCAAGCGGCCCCTAGTATTCGGATGTTCGAGAATCAGCACGCCCTGTGGAAGGAATTCCGAGAATGGCCACTGTCACAAGTCCCGCTTCCAGCCAGGGTTCACCTGACCGTCGGGCCCAGATCGGGGTGCGGACCCTGCGCACCGACAAGTGGTGGCTGATGCCGCTGGTCATGGTCATCATCTTCCTGAGCTTCATCGCCTACTCGACCTGGCGGGCCTTCGAGAATGCCTACTACTTCGCGGAGCCGCTGATCTCGCCGTTCTACTCGCCCTGCCTGATGTCGACCTGCCCCGAGGGCGCGACCCTGTTCGGCTGGACCCCGTTCGGCGCCTGGACCATCTTCGGCATGGCGATCTCGCCCGCGCTGTTCATCTTGATCGTCCCGCTGGGCTTCCGCTTCACCTGCTACTACTACCGCAAGGCCTACTACCGCTCCTTCTGGCAGTCACCGCCGGCCTGCGCTGTAGCTGAGCCGCACAAGAAGTACACCGGCGAGACCCGCTTCCCGCTGATCTTCCAGAACGGTCATCGCTACTTCTTCTACCTCGGCTTAGTCCTGAACGTCATCTTGACCTATGACGCAGTGCTCGCCTTCCGCAATGCCGAGGGTGCCTGGGGTCACATCAGCATCGGCACGCTGGTTCTCGTCGCCAACGCCACCCTGCTGTGGCTGTACTCGCTCTCGTGCCACTCCTGCCGTCACGCGATGGGCGGGCGCCTGAAGCACTTCTCCAAGCATCCCGTGCGCTACAAGAGCTGGACCATCGTGTCCAAGCTCAACGTCAACCACGGCAAGTTCGCGATGATCTCGCTCTTCGGCGTCGCGCTCACCGACCTCTACGTCCGCGAGGTCGCAGTCGGCACCATCTCCAACTTCTACTTCTTCTAAGCCGAGGGATCACATGTCTGACATCGAGCGTTACTCATTCGACGTCGTCGTCATTGGCGCCGGCGGAGCAGGTCTTCGTGCAGCCATCGCGGCTCGCGAGGAGGGCAAGACCGTTGCCGTGCTGAGTAAGTCACTCTTCGGCAAGGCGCACACCGTCATGGCCGAGGGCGGCATCGCCGCGTCCATGGCCAACGTCAACAAGAACGATGGCTGGAACGTGCACTTCCGCGACACCATGCGCGGTGGCAAGTTCCTGAACCAGTACCGCATGGCCGAGCTGCACGCGAAGGAAGCGCCCGAGCGCGTCTGGGAGCTCGAAACCTACGGTGCCCTCTTCGATCGCACCCCCGACGGCAAGATCAGCCAGCGCAACTTCGGCGGTCACGAGTACCCCCGTCTCGCGCACGTCGGTGACCGCACCGGCCTGGAGATGATCCG
>JBPCSY010000002.1:0-6696 GCA_051006695.1 Candidatus Nanopelagicales bacterium | reverse complement strand
TGCCCGAAGTGCGGGGAGCCGATGGATCTCTTCGGCATCGGTGGCGGATCACTCGTCGCCGAGCAACTGACCGAAGTGCTCGGCACGAACGTGCCACTGCTCGGCAAGATCCCCTTCGACGTGAAGCTGCGCGAGGGCGGCGACTCTGGTCATCCCCTCGTGCTCAGCGACCCCGAAGCCCCTGCCTCGCAGGCGATTCGAGCAATTGCCGAGAAGCTGGGCAAGCGGCCGCGCGGCCTGGCCGGAATGTCGCTCGGCATCAGCTCCACGCGCCAGAAGTAACACTGTCAATGAATCAGGGCCTCGATGCATTGTGCATCGAGGCCCTGATTCATTGCTCTTAGTCGCGACCGCGTGAGCGGGAGTACGACGGCTTGCCGCCACCGCTTCCACCGCCAGTGCGACGCGGGCCGCCACGGTTGAAGCCGCCACTGCGACCGCCGCCCTGGCCATACGGCTTCGAGGGACGCTCGCGCTCCTTCGGCGGCTCCCACGGGACACCGGTCGGGGTCTTCGCGCCGGTGATCGAGATGAGCTCGGAGTCACCAGGGCGCACGCGAACGATCATCGGGTTGACGCCGGCCTTCTTGGTCAGCGACTCGACGAACTTCTGCTGGCGCGGTGACGACAGCGTCACGACGGTGCCCTCCTCGCCGGCACGAGCCGTGCGCCCGGCACGGTGCAGGTAGTCCTTCGGGTCGGTCGGTGCATCGACGTGCACGACCAGGCTGATGCCATCGACGTGAATACCGCGAGCAGCAACGTCTGTTGCCACGAGTGCGGGAGTCACACCTTCACGGAACGCGTTGAGCGTGCGCGTGCGCACGGCCTGCGTCTTGCCGCCATGCAGCGCACCGGCAGGAATGCCCTGGGCGCACAGATACTCGGCGAGACGATCAACCGCAGCCTGAGTGCGCACGAAGAAGATCGTGCGTCCCTCACGTGCGCCGATCTCCGCAGAGATCTCGTCCTTGTCCTTCGGATGGATGATCAGAACTGCATGCTCCATCGTGTCGACGGGTGCGTGCACCGCGGCGAGTGAATGACGCGCCGGGTTGTGCAGGTAGCGCTTGACGAGATGATCGACATCGCCATCAAGGGTGGCACTGAACAGCAGGCGCTGGCTGCCTTCCTTGGTGCAGTCGAGAATCTCGCGCACGATGGGCATGAAGCCCATGTCGGCCATCTGGTCGGCCTCGTCGAGAACGGTGACGCAGACGTCGGAGAGATCGCATGCACCGCGATTGACGAGGTCCATCAGTCGACCGGGGGTGGCGACCAGGATCGGAACGCCGCGATCGAGGGCGAACAGCTGCTTCTGGTACGGCATGCCGCCGGCGATGAGGCGAACCTTGAGGCCGATCGAGTCGGCGAGCGGGGCGAGGGTGTCGTTGACCTGCATCGCGAGCTCGCGAGTCGGCACGAGCACGAGGCCCAGAGGCTTATTCGGGTAGGCCTTCTTGCCCGCAAGACGGGTGAGCATCGCCAGGCCGAAGGCCAGGGTCTTGCCCGAGCCCGTCTGGCCACGGCCGAGGATGTCGCGTCCGGCGATCGCGTCGGGCAACGTGGCCGACTGGATCGGGAACGGCGAGGTGATGCCGCCACGGGCGAGTGCGCTCACCAGGTTCGACGAGACGCCCAGATCCGCCCACGAGAGACCCTCGGTCGGCGCATCATCGATGACGTTGAACTGCTCTTCGACCTCGCGCGATGCCTTCGGCATGACCTGATCGGCGATGTAGTTGTTCTCGCGCTTGGAGGCGAAGGTGCGGTCACCGCTGCTCGTACGCGAGTTCTGCGGACGATCGGTGAAGCTGCTGCGTGCGCGGTCACTGCTCGGGCGATCGTTGTAGGAACGGTTACTTGAGGGGCGATCACCGTAGGTGCGGCTGCTCGAGGAGCGGTCGTTGTACGGGCGATCCGACGACGGACGGTCGCTGCGCGGGCGATCGTTGTAACGATCATTCGTCGGACGATCCGAACGCTCAGTGCGCGGACGATCGTTGTACGGGCGGTCCGAGCTCGGTCGATCGCTGCGCGGACGATCGTTGTAGCGATCATTGGTCGAACGCTCGGTACGAGGCTTGTCACTGTACGGGCGCTCGGTGCGCGGACGATCCGAGCTGAAGCGATCCGTGCGCGGGCGCTCGGTGGCTCGCTCAGTGCGCGGCTTGTCGGACGCGAAGCGATCATTGCGCGGACGATCGGTGCCCACGCGCTCCTGGCGCGGACGCTCATCCCGCGAACGGGGATCGCGGCTGGCCGGACGCTCGCTGCGATGCGAGGAGTCCGAGCGGCGGGGTGAGTCCGGGCGCTCACTGCGAGCAGATGAGCCCGAGCGATCAGTGCGCTTGGGAGACTCGGCGCGCGTGGTGCGGGTATCGCCGAACTCCACGCGGCGACGCTCGGCGCGATTCTTCGGGGTGCCGGAGATCGGTCGTGCGGAACCGGCCTTGTGCTTGGGCTTCGACGACTTCTTGGTCGCGCTCTTGGAGCCGGCCTTTCCGGTGGCCTTGGCGGTGGTCTTGCGAGCCCGTTCCTTCTTCGGTTTCGGGCGTGCGGTAGCAGGGCGTGCTGAAGGCATAACTATTCCAATCGAGACATCAGGCGCGTCTCGAAAGTGGTCCTCGTTCGACCTCAGTTGTGCCAAGACTCGCTGGCGGGCCGATTCTTGATCGACCTCATGGTGTGCCACTGCGGCGCAGCGACCCCTCGATGTTACGGGAGTGAGCCGTGATACTGAAATCCACGAGGGCATACGCTCTTCTCGTGAACGAGATTCCGGAGAAAACTCCCTCTGAGGCCCCAGGGATCTCCTCCAAGAACAAGCGCCTGCGCACGATCATCACGCTGCTGATCGGCCTGATCATCATGGCCGCGGTCTTCTTCTTCCTCTTCCCACAGCTCGGCAACTACGGGAAGGCCATCGAGCAGCTCAAGAACATCTCGCCGATGTGGATCGCCCTGCTCGTCGCCGCAGGCCTGCTGAACATCGGCCTCTATCCCCTGACCGCGATCGCGGCCATCCCGCACCTGAGCTACAGGCACGCCTTCGTGAACAGGCAGGCCGGCTTCTTGGTCAGCAACGTGATCCCCGGTGGCGGTGCGGTGGCGGTCGGCACGCAATACGCGATCCTCGCTCGCTACGGGGTTCCTGCTCCCGCCGCTGCAGCGGCCGTCTCCGCTGACGCAGTCTGGACATACCTGCTCACGCTCTCGTTCCCGATGATCGGCGTCGTCGGCCTCGTGATCGAAGGACGCTCGACCGCAGGGTTCATGACCGGCGCGATCATTGGCGTCGTCGTCGTCATCATCTCGGTGATCGCCATCGCCTTGATCCTGCGCAGTGAGGCCGGCGCTCGCTTGGTCGCCCGTATCGTGCAGAAGCCGGTCAACCGGGCGATGAAGATCATCAAGAAGCCCGCCCCCGACATCACCGAGAAGCTCGTCGAGTTCCACCATGAGGCATCAGAGCTCGTCGCTCGACGCTGGCACTGGCTCACGATCACCAACGTAATCGCGCAGCTCACGCCCTTCCTCGTACTGCTCTTCGCCCTCGCCGGACTCGGCCAGTTCCCGCAGCCGCTCACGCTCATCGAGATCTTCGCCGCTTACTCGATCGCCTTGCTGCTCACGAGCTTCCCGATCACTCCGGGCGGTCTCGGCACTGTCGACGCCGCGCTCGTCGCGCTGCTCGTTGCATTCGGAGTCGATAGCTCGGTCGCAGTCGTGGCCGACCTAATCTGGCGACTCGTCTGGTTCCTGCCTCAGCTGCTCGTCGGCCTCGGCGCATTCGGAATGTACAAGTGGGATACGAGGAAGCATGAACATTGAGATTTGGTCTGACGTTGTCTGCCCCTGGTGCTTCATCGGCAAGCGCCGGCTCGAGCGCGCGCTGGAGAGCGCCGGAGTGCGCGACGCCGTCATCACGCATCGTGCCTTTCAGCTCGACCCATCCGCCTCGACGGAAGGTAGGCGCACGGTTGACGTGCTCGCGGCCAAGTACGGCCTCGATGACGCCGGCGTGAAGCAGATGATGGGCCAGGTCACCGAGGTCGCCGCAGGTGAAGGACTGAACTACCGCCTACTCGATGGCATCAGCGGCAACACCGTGCTCGCCCATCGCCTGCTGCTGTGGGCACAGGAGCAGGGGCGGGCACAGGAACTCCTCGAACTCCTCTATTCCGCCTACTTCGAGAACGCGAAGCCGGTCTTCACCCTGGACGAACTACTGCCTTATGTCACCGAGGCCGGGCTCGACCCGAGCGCAGCACGCATTGCCATGGACTCAGGCGCCTACGACGAAGAGGTGAAAGCCGATGCCGAACTGGCTCGGGCATTCGGAGCGAATGGTGTTCCCTTCTTCGTATTCGACCGCAAGTACGGAATCTCAGGCGCGCAGCCGTTCGAGGTCTTCGTCCAGACCATCGAGAAAGCTCTCGAGATCACCGAATGAGAAACTGAGCCCATGGACGACTCCACCAAGCGCGCACTTCGCTTCTCCCTGTTCCTCCAGGGCTTCACGGCACTGCTGTTCGGCACCGCCACGTTCGTTCGTGCTAGTGCGGAGGGCATCACCGTTCTCACTGTCGTCTTCGCGCTCGGCTTCCTGCTCGCCTGCGCCGCGCTGGTCTTCACCACGCGTTACCTGCGCTCGCACTGATCCCGGGCCGCTGCTAGCCTGACGTCGTCAGGGGAGCTCGCGAGTTCGGCGGGCTGAGAGGGTGGCCGCTGCCACCGACCCACGGAACCTGAACTGGGTAATGCCAGCGTGAGGGATGATGAAAATGTCATTTGCCAAGCCCGTTTTTCTCTCCGCTGCCGTCGGCAGCATCCTGCTCGTATCCGCGTGCGCGGGGGCCACGACGGCTGATCCGGCACCGGTGCTCAGCGGCCCGTCCACGGTTCGACTGATCACCCACGATTCATTCGCGGTCTCCGAGTCGCTCATCGCCGACCTCAAGGCCCAGACCGGCATCACCTTGGAGATCGCGAGCGGCGGCGACGCCGGCCAGGTCGTGGCAAGCGCCATCCTCTCGGCAGGCGCTCCCACCGGTGATGTCCTGTTCGGCGTGGACAACAGCCTGATCGCCAAGGCGATCGATGCAGGTGTCTTCGAGTCCTACGTCTCACCGAATCTGGGCAATGTGCTGCCGACCCTTCGCGACGACACCGCCGAGGACAAGGTCACGCCGATCGACTACGGCGATGTGTGCATCAACATGGACGAGGCATGGTTCGCCCAGAACGACATCGAGCTTCCGCGTCGTCTCGACGACCTGAAGAAGCCGGAATACAAGGATCTCCTGGTAGTCGAGGATCCCGCGACGAGCTCACCCGGCCAGGCCTTCATGCTCGCCACGATCTCCCGGTACGGAGACGCCTGGCAGGAGTACTGGCTGGCCCTGCGCGAGAACGGCGTCAAGGTCGCCGGCTCGTGGTCCGAGGCGTACGAAGGCTCATATACCGCCGGCGGCGGAAATGGCGATCGGCCGCTCGTCGTGTCCTACGCGACCAGCCCGCCCGCCGAGATCGTGTATGCCGCAGATCCCAAGCCGGTCAAGCCGTACAGCGTCGTGATGACCGATGGCTGCTATCGACAGGTCGAGTACGCGGGCGTTCTCGCCGGCACCACCAACCCCGCCGGCGCGCAGACCGTGGTCAACTGGCTGCTCTCCCCCGCCGTGCAGGCCGATGTTCCCCTCTCGATGTTCGTCTTCCCTGCACTCGCAGGAGTTATCCCGCCGAAGGTCTTCGCCGATTTCGCGGCTCCCGTCAAGGAGCCGTTGCAGATTCCCTCTCGCGACGTGGCTGAGAAGCAGTCGCAGTGGCTCGATGAGTGGGGCCAGGTGATGGGGCGCTGAACACGCCTCGCTGGCTCCGCGGGATCTGGGTGATCCCCCTCGCCTTCTTGCTACTCGCCCTCGTCCTGCCGCTGATCGCGCTCGTGGCACGCACGTGGTCGGGCAATGGGCTACGAGTCCTCGCGGATGCGTCCACGTGGCAGATCACCTCCCTCGCGGTTGTCCAGGCGACTCTCAGCACCGCGCTCTCGCTTCTCATCGGACTTCCCCTCGCGTCCGTCGTCTCGCGCTATTCATTTCGCGGACGCGCCTTCGCCCAGGCACTGGTGACGGTGCCGTTCGTCATGCCGACTGTCGTGGTTGCCATGGCCTTTCGCACCCTGCTCGGTTCGAGCCTGCCTCAGGGATTCGCGGTCGTCGTGCTCGCACATGCCTACGTGAACCTCGCTGTCGTCGTGCGCATCGTCGGGTCGCAGTGGGCGCAGCACGATGTCCGCTATTTGCAGGCCGCGCGCTCACTCGGGGCCTCGCGTCTCACGGCATTTCGCACTGTCACGCTTCCCTTCCTCCGACCGTCGATCATCTCGAGTGCCGTGGTGGTCTTCATCTTCAGCTTCACTTCGCTCGGCATCATCGTGCTGCTCGGTGATGCCTCGACTCGTACCCTTGAGTCGCAGATTCTGCGTCGCACGTCGGTACTCCTGGATTTCCCGACCGCTGCCGCACTCGCCGTGCTCCAACTGGCCCTCATCTCGACTGTCATCGCCCTCGGAGCTGCTGCGAGTCGACAGCGCGGGCGCCAGAAACCGGTGCGGGCTGCACTTCTCGCCATGCCGCGCGGCCTGCTTTCGCGCGTGACGATCCGCGTGATCGCCGCAGCCGGGTGCATCAT
>JBPCSY010000001.1:0-2618 GCA_051006695.1 Candidatus Nanopelagicales bacterium | reverse complement strand
GTCCTACGACGCACTCCTGAATGCTCTGCGTTGGCTTGGTCTTAATTGGGATGAAGGGCCCGAGGTCGGTGGCCCGTACGGCCCCTATCGTCAGTCCGAGCGCATGCACATCTATGCCGAGGTCGCGGGCAAACTCATCGATGCCGGTTTTGCTTACGAGTGCTTTTGCACGCAGGAGGAGCTCGAGGATCGTCGCGAACTTGCCAAGAAGGAGGGGCGCACTCCCGGTTACGAGGGAACCTGTCGCGATCTCACCGCGGAGCAGAAGGCGGCATTCATTAGTCAGGGCCGCGAGGCCGTGATCCGCTTCAAGATGCCAGATCGCGATTTCACCTGGGATGACCTCGTGCGCGGCGAGATCACGTTCGGCAAGGAGCATGTGCCGGACTACGTGCTCGTCCGCGCGAACGGTGACCCGCTCTACACCCTGGTTAACCCCGTCGACGACGCGCTAATGCGCATCACGCACGTGCTTCGCGGTGAGGATCTCCTTTCCTCAACTCCGCGACAGATCGCGCTGTACGAGGCACTCGCCGCGATCGGCGTGAGTGACGGCACGACGCCGCGTTTCGGTCACCTTCCGTACGTCATGGGGGAGGGCAATCGCAAGCTCTCGAAGCGCGACCCCGAGTCATCGCTGCACATGTATCGCGACAACGGCTACCTGCCCGAAGGCCTGCTCAACTACCTGGCGCTTCTCGGCTGGTCGATGGGCGATGACATCGAGTTCTTCTCCAAGCAGGAGATGGCTGATGCATTTGCTCTCGATCGGGTCAGCCCGAACCCTGCACGCTTCGACCTGAAGAAGTGCACGGCGATCAATGCCGACTGGATCCGCAAGCTCAGTGCCTCCGAGCTCATTGATCGAGTGATCCCGTTCCTGCAGGCAGCCGACCTCGTCGCGACGCCTCCGACTCCGGAGCAGATCCGCCTGCTTGAGCAGTCAGTGCCGCTCATTCACGAGCGCATGGACACCTTGACCCAGGCTGTCGAGAACCTTGCCTTCTTGTTCATCCCGGAGGAGCGCTTCGCACTCGACGAGACCGACGCGGCGGCGATGCTCGGTGCTGAGGCCCAACCGACCCTCGCGGCGGCGATCAGTGCGCTTGAGTCCTTAGAGCCCTGGTCGACGGAGGCCATCGAGGCTGCTCTGCGATCTGCTCTGATCGAGGGCCTAGGGCTCAAGCCCAAGGTGGCCTTCGGCCCTGTTCGCGTGGCCATCACCGGCCGTCGAATCTCACCGCCACTGTTTGAATCGTTGGAGATCCTGGGGCGCGACGTGGCCCTGGCCAGGCTGCGTGCCGCCCGATCCTGAGACCGGATTTTGCTCTCCTGGGGGAACGTCTATACTTTTCCCCGCTGAGCAATCAGCGCCATGGGGTATGGGGTAATTGGCAGCCCAAATGATTCTGATTCATTTAGTCTAGGTTCGAGTCCTGGTACCCCAGCGACGTTTGTTCGTGGCCGGATTTGATCCGCCCCCCGATAAGCGACATCATGCTCTGCGCAAGCAGCAGCATGGCTTGGTAGCGCGGCCCCGTTGTGTAGTGGCCTAGCACGCCGCCCTCTCAAGGCGGTAGCGCGGGTTCGAATCCCGTCGGGGCTACCAAGGAAGGCCCCCCGTTCGCGGGGGGCTTTCGCGTGTTCGGCCTCTGATCGCGGGGCGGGGTAGGGGTGGATTCCCGAGTGACGGCAGCGGAATACGATTGAGACCTGCATTCGTGCACTGTCTGGAGGTACATCGTGGGACGCACACTGGCCGAGAAGGTCTGGGAGGCGCATGTCGTGCGCCACGCCGAGGGTGAGCCTGACTTGCTCTACATCGACCTGCATCTCGTGCACGAGGTCACCAGCCCACAGGCCTTCGACGGCCTGCGCTCGGCGGGTCGCCCCGTTCGTCGCCCCGATCTGACCCTGGCGACTGAGGATCACAACACCCCGACCATCGACATCGACAAGCCGATCGCCGACCCGATCTCGCGCGCTCAG
The DNA here is from genome assembly GCA_051006695.1 of Candidatus Nanopelagicales bacterium. Lineage (GTDB taxonomy): Bacteria > Actinomycetota > Actinomycetes > S36-B12 > S36-B12 > CAIKZY01. The sequence continues at coordinate 629 of JBPCSY010000001.1, read as the reverse complement.
CTTGAGGCACTTCGTGCCAACTGCGCCGAGTTCGGTGTTCCGATCTACTCGCTGGGCAATGCCGAGCAGGGCATTGTGCATGTCGTCGGACCGCAGCTGGGCCTGACCCAACCGGGCATGACAGTGGTCTGCGGCGACTCTCATACCTCGACCCACGGCGCTTTCGGTGCGCTGGCCTTCGGCATCGGCACGAGCGAGGTAGAGCACGTGCTCGCCACGCAGACACTTCCGCTGAAGCCATTCAAGACGATGGCCATCACTGTCGAGGGCGAGCTGCCCACTGGCGTGACCGCCAAGGACGTCACCCTCGCGATCATCGCGAAGATCGGCACCGGTGGCGGCCAGGGTTACGTGCTCGAGTACCGCGGCTCGGCCATTCGCGGTCTGTCGATGGAAGGTCGCATGACGCTGTGCAACATGTCGATCGAGGCAGGCGCACGCGCAGGCATGGTCGCCCCGGACGAGACCACCTTCGAGTACCTCAAGGGCCGCGATCATGCGCCGACCGGCGCTGACTGGGATGCAGCTGTCGAGTGGTGGAGCACGCTTCCGTCTGATGCAGATGCCGTCTACGACGCCGAAGTGTTCCTTGACGCCGCCACGCTGAGCCCATTCGTGACCTGGGGTAC